>JAKSCJ010000110.1 GCA_022360675.1 Lysobacterales bacterium | reverse complement strand
TTCCGTGCTTAACGCTACCACACTGTTGGTTAAGTGAATGGTCTTAAGTGGCCCGGCTAATTTTCAAGTTGTGAAATTTAAGACCAAATGCGCCGGTGATTATGTACCGACATCACCAAACCAAAGCCTGCCATTAGTGTTACTGCAGACGTGCCACCGTAGCTCACCAAAGGTAATGGCACGCCCACCACCGGCAGCATGCCCGATACCATGCCCGCGTTCACAATCACATAGACAAAGAAAATTAAGCTGAGGCTGCCGGCAAGAAAGCGACCATAGTTATCGCGCGCCTGGCTGGCAATGTAAAAGCCGCGCATGGCAATCAATAAATACAGCAACAACAAACACAGCACGCCGATCAGGCCAAATTCTTCTGCTAATACTGCCAGGATAAAATCGGTGTGGGATTCGGGTAAAAATTCCAAATGAGATTGGGTTCCCTGCATCCAGCCTTTGCCCCAAAACCCTCCTGAGCCCACAGCAATTTGCGATTGAATAATATTCCAACCCTCGCCCAGTGGATCTCCTGTGGGATCTAAAAAAGTGCGAATCCGGTTGCGCTGGTAGTCTTTCAAGATGAACCACAAAGCGGGTGCCGCCATGGCTGCCAACGCGCCTCCGGCAAAAATATAACGCCAACTGATACCTGCTAAAAACAAGACGGCGATACCGCTGGTGCCAATGAGAATCGAGGTGCCTAAATCGGGCTGTTTATAAATTAACGCCACCGGTAAGGCGATGATAATTAAGGCCAGTAGCACTAACCACCAGCGTGGTGGTAAGCGTTGACCGTGAAATAACCAGGCTACGGTCATGGGTAATGCCAGCTTCATGAGCTCAGAGGGCTGGAAGCGTACGACACCGAAATCTAACCAGCGTTGTGCCCCGCGCCCTACGCCGATAAATAACACGGCTATCAGCAAAATCAGCGCTAATAGGTAAATCATGGGCGACCAGTAGCGCAGCACTCGCGGTGGAATCTGGGCCAACACGATGGCCACACCACCGGCTAAACCTAAGCGGATGCCTTGCTTCATGAGCAAGTCGGTTTCGTGTTCGCCTGCGCTGAACAACACCAGCATGCCCAGAGCCATCAGCAGCACGAGGGCGGCGATAAGCCAAATATCCATACGCACCAGCCACAGGCCACGGGTAAGTAATAAGTGCGGCAGATTACTGTTCATGGCGGGTATTGGTTACTTGACTAATGGCTGAGCTGCGCTCGTTGTTGGCATGCCACGCGTCGATAACAGCACGCGCCACGGGCGCGGCCGAACGCGAACCTGAACCACCGTGTTCCACCACAATGGCCACGGCAATTTGCGGATCTTCAACGGGGGCGAAGGCAATGAACAAGGCATTGTGGCGTAAGTGTTGGGCCACTTCTTCTTCCACATATTCTTGGTCTTCTGCTTGGGTGTAAACCTGAGCGGTGCCGGTTTTTCCCGCCATGTGGTAATCGCTGGGGGCGATGGCCCTAGCCGTTCCACGAATACCGTGAACCACCATTTCCATGCCTGAGTGCACCAGTTCCCAATGCAAGGGATCGCTACCGATCATTACAGGATGGCTGGTTCCGGCCTCGATCAGGCTCATCGGCGTGCTGCTTTCAGCGCTCGGCACACGGGCTTCAGTGCTGTGGCCTGCTTGTTGCACGATTTGATCGAGGGTATCGATTGCGTTTTGTGGCGGGCTTTGTTGGCTTGGATCCGTGTTTTCGGCTTGATCTAACGCGGCTTCTGGCGGGTTGGCATTGGCCGCCGGTTTAATAAAGTTCATCAAATGGGGGCGATGCCAAGTACCACCGGCTAAAGCGGTAGTGGCCGCCGCCAGCTGTACCGGCGTGGTGAGGGTGTAACCCTGGCCAATGCCGGTGATCACGGTTTCACCCGGGTACCAGGCTTGGTTTAGCTGGGCCCGCTTCCACTCGCGTGAAGGCAGCAAACCGCTTTTTTCGCCGGGCAGGTCGATACCGGTCAGCTGTCCAAAACCAAAGGGTCTGAGCTTGCTGTGCAAGCGGTCGATGCCGAGATCCAGAGCCATTTGATAAAACGCGGTGTTTACCGATTGCTCTAAAGCCTGGCGGATATCCACCCAGCCGTGGCCGCCTTTTAGCCAGTCACGATAGGGCCGTTGGCTGTTGGGTAAAAAGAATTTTCCCGATGAAAAATAGCGTGCATCCATGCCCACCGCGCCTTCGTCTAAGGCGGCCAGGGCAACAAAGGGTTTGAGCGTGGAGCCGGGTTCGTAGCGGCCGCGCAACGTGCGATTAAACAGCGGTTTGCCGGGTGAATTTAACAGGCGCCGGTAGTCGCTGCTGCTAATGCCATTAACGAACAGATTAGGATCGTAGCTGGGCTCGCTGACCAAGGCGAGAATGTCGCCATTGTTCACATCCATAGCCACCACGGCACCTGGTGCTCCGCGCAGGGCCTTGGCTGCGGTGCGTTGGATATCGAGGTCGATGCTGAGCACTAAATCTTGGCCGCGTTCGGGGTTTTGTCGCGCCAAGGTGTTGAGAATGCGGCCTTCCACATTTGTTTCCACCCGTTGCCATCCCGCTTGGCCGTGCAGTACTGATTCGTAAAAGCGCTCTAAGCCACTTTGGCCCGCGTGGGTGGTGCCGCGATAGTTGTCTTCTTCGCCTTCGGGAACGTCGTCGGAGTCTAAGCGCCCCACATAACCGGTAACATGGCTTAACAAGCTGCCATAAGGGTAAAAGCGTGTGAGGTACGGCACCACTTCGACACCGGGTAGCAAATGGCGATTCACCGCCACCTGGGCGACTTCTTGGTCGCTCATGGCAAAGCGCAACGGAATGCTGTTGAAACGGCGGCTGCCACGGCGGCGCTGTTTAAAACGCTTAAGGTCGTCTTCGTCCAAACGTACCAACTCGCTTAAACGCGCCAAGGTGGCATCCATGTCTTTGACTTTTTCAGGTACCAATTCCAAACGATAGGCGGGCCGGTTGTCGGCGAGGATTTCGCCGTTGCGATCGTAGATTAAGCCGCGTGTGGGTGGCAAGGCCTGGAGGCGAATACGATTGTTATCCGAGCGTGTCGCATAGGTTTGGTGTTCCCACACTTGTAGTTGGGTGTAGCGTGCGGCCAATAGCAGGCTGAACACCACCACGATAGCCGCGCAGAACTTCAGCCGCTTTAAGACCAGCTGTTGTTCTTTTTTTTCGTCGCGCAGGCGATCGTTTGAACCAATCATGCAGTTAACCTGGGTTGTCGTTGTTGGCTATCGCAGCCGCCAACGATCATTGTTGGTGACGATTACGCCAATATCGGCGCAATGAGTCGAGCATCAAAAATAACCATGGCCATAACAGTGCGCCAGCAACGGGTGCTAACCAAAACTGCCAGCCAGGAAACTGGCCTTGTGAGGCCATCACGACCCACAGTTGAACCACTCGGTCGTTAAATAGTAAAGCCAGCACGGCAAGGGTTTGTTGCCAAGCCGGGAAAAACCGGATGCGATTGCGGAATAAACCCAGCAAATACACCAGTATCAATAAACTCAGTCCGTGTTGGCCGAGTAAGGTTCCCGCCAGTAAGTCGAGCAAAATGCCCAGCAAAAAGGCGCGTCCTAAGCCCATCAGTTGATTGGTTTCTAAACACCAGTAAGTCATCACCAGTGCTAACCAATACGGCCAATAAGGTTGCAGCCAGTAAGGCAGCGGCATAATGCTGAGTAAATAGGCCACCGCGATACTAAGAAAGATCGCCTGCCAGGGCGCGTTAGGGCGCTTCATCGCGGCCCTCCTGCGGTATTTTCAGTCGCGTTGTTCGCTTCGCTGCTGGGCTCTGTGGTTTGGGCTTGGTTCTCGGCAGCTTGGGATGTGTCGTTTTCGGTATTGCCAGTACTGCCAGCTACTGAGCCGTTGCTTGATGCTGGGTTTGTTGTAGGCGTTTCGAGGCTTAAATCCATATCGCGTTGGCTGGTGATGACCACCAGCTGAGCGCTGCGATCCAGTCCCGCCAGCGGTGTGGCACTGGCGCTGATGAAATCGCCTTGTCCTGAGTGATCGACTTCGTCCACCTGAGCCACGGGCAAACCAGGGTGAAAATGACCACCGAGCCCTGAGGTAGCGATGATATCGCCGGGGCGAATGTCGGTGTTTAACGGTAAATCGGGTAGCACCAAACGGTTGGGATTGCCGCTGCCGTATGCCAGGGTACGCATGCCGGTACGGTTAATTTGTACCGGTAAAGCATGGTTAGGGTCGGAAATGAGAATCACCTCGGCACCGCCCGCGCTAACACTTTCCACCTGGCCAAATACGCCATTGGCGTCCATCACTGCTTGGCCGATACGCACACCGTGGCGGCTGCCGCGATTAATTACCACGCGATGAGAGTATGGGTCCAGGCCAATACGCACCAGCTCCACATACACCACATTGAGGTTTTGCGATTGCTGAGCACCGAGTAGTTCGCGCAGCTGTTGGTTATCGCTACGGAGTTTTTCCACCAACAGGGTCTGCGCTCGAAGCTCAAGGTTTTGCTGCTGTAGGCGCTGTAGCTGCTGATGTAGGTCGGTTTGGGATTGGAAATACTCGCCCGCATGGCGCAAACCGGTAAAGGGCAGACCTACGGTTTCGTAGATGGGAACCAGCGCGTGGGTGCCCCAATTGCGGAACTGGCTCAAATAATGGCCACGGTGATCGGCGGCCATCATCATGATGGCGAGCAAACCATAGGCCAGGAGTCGCGCCGTACGTCCGGCACCTTTTTGAAACAAGGTGTCTTGTTCGGTATTCACGGCGGCAGAGTTTCCGTCGACATGCGCTAAATGAGGGCAACAACCCTGTAATGTGCCAAAACCAACATTAACGGATCGTTAGATGTCGTATTTTTGACGCTAAATCAAGTCAATCGACAAGCGTGCTGGCATGTTGTGACCAGCACGCTTGTCGACAATGGCCTGGGTTGTGTGCTTATGCGGGAGAGAAGAAATCGCCCCGGTGCTCGTCCATTAGCTCTAATGCACGACCACCGCCGCGCGCCACGCAGGTTAGTGGGTCTTCCGCGATGATCACAGGCAGGCCGGTTTCTTCCGACAACAGGCGATCGAGTCCGCGTAATAAGGCACCACCGCCGGTGAGTACGATGCCGGTTTCGGCAACGTCGGCGCATAGTTCGGGCGGTGTTTGTTCCAGCGCGGTTTTCACTGCAGTCATAATGCCGGTGATGGCTTCGCCCAGTGCTTCTAACACCTCGTTGGAGTTCATGCGAATCATCTTCGGCACCCCTTCAGCCAAGTTACGGCCGGAGACTTCGATCTCTAGGGTGTCGTCTAAACGCCAAGCGCAGCCGATTTCCATCTTGATGCGCTCGGCGGTGGATTCACCGATCAACGTGCCGTAGGTGCGGCGGGCGTAGTTAATGATGGCTTCGTCCATGTGATCGCCGCCGATGCGTACGGAGTTGGAATACACCGAACCATTGAGCGATAACACGGCCACTTCAGAAGTACCGCCACCGATATCTAAGACCATGGAGCCACGCGCTTCATGGATGGGAATTCCAGCACCTATGGCGGCTGCGACCGGTTCCTCTATGATGAACACTTCACGCGCACCGGCGCGTTCGGCCGATTCCTTAATCGCGCGGCGTTCCACCTGAGTTGAGGTGCAAGGAACGCAAACTAACACTCGTGGACTGGGGCGTAATAAACGGGCGCTGTGCACTTTTTTGATGAAGTGCTGCAACATAGCCTCTGTCATGGTGAAATCGGCAATCACACCATCTTTTAAAGGGCGCACGGTGCGGATATTTCCGGGTGTACGGCCCAACATTTGCTTGGCTTCCATACCGACAGCAGCCACGGTTTGGGGGCCGCCGGGACCGCGATCCATGCGTACTGCAACAACAGAGGGTTCGTTCAGAACAATACCCTGGCCACGCACATAAATAAGGGTATTGGCGGTGCCCAAATCGATGGACAAATCGTTAGAAAACATGCCGCGCAGGCTTTTTAAGGGCATCTTAAAACCTCTGTTCGAACCCCACGTGACCCTTAGCCGGCTACGATCACGTAGGAGAAGAATAAATTGTATTGCTTCCGCTGTGCCTCGGCACAAGACCCTGCAACTCGTGCTTAAAATGCGGTCAAGTTCGATCGCAACAAGGGCGTATCGGCGGGCATGCATAGGCCGCGATAATCTAGCAAGTGGCCATAATCCTCGCAAGTAAGCAAGGGCTATGGTTTGCCGCCTTGTTGCGGCACAAAGTGGTGCAGACCATACGCCATAGAATGCCTTGGACATTCATGCAAGTGATTGGTTTTATTTGATTAGACAAATTGTGGCAAAAACAAAAAATCAGTAAAAGCTTGAATCTTAGGGGCAATTCCCCGCATCATTGGCGGTTTTGGCGTCAACCTGCGGTTGTCAGAACGTGATGGGTAAGATTGAGAGCACCCATGGCGCGAACAGCTGCGTGCACAATATGGGGATTATCCAATGGCGGCCTTAATCTGTGGATCGTTAGCTTACGACTCCATCATGGTTTTCCAGGAGCGCTTTCGCGATCACATTCTGCCCGATCAAGTTCACATCTTAAACGTTTCGTTTTTGGTGCCGGAAATGCGCCGTGAATTTGGCGGTTGCGCGGGCAATATCAGCTACAACCTGAAAATGCTGGGTGGCGACCCTCTACCCATGGCGGCTGTGGGCGATGATTTCGCGCCGTACCGTCAGCATTTGGATCAGCTGGGTATTAGCCGTCAATACGTGCGTGCCGTGGAAGGAACCTTCACTGCGCAGGCCTTTATTACCACAGATATTGATGACAACCAGATTACGGCTTTCCACCCTGGTGCCATGATGGAAAGCAAATTGAATCAGGTCAAAGAAACCCAAGGCGTGCGAGTGGGTATCGTTGCACCCGATTCAAAAGAAGCCATGATGCAGCACAGCGAGCAATTCGCTGAGGCGGGCATTCCGCATATCTTTGATCCGGGCCAAGGTTTACCGCTGTTCGACGGCAACGACTTACGTGCCTGCATCGAGCGTGCCGACTGGATTACCGTTAACGATTACGAAGCCAAACTGCTGGGCGAGCGCACCGGCATGGACATTGCCGATATCGTTAAGCATGTGAAGGCCTACATCATCACCCGTGGTCCGGACGGTTCCGAAATTCACACCGCTGATGGCGTGACGAATATCCCACCGGTTCCGCCCGCCCGGGTGGTAGATCCCACTGGTTGTGGCGACGCTTACCGTGCCGGTTTGCTGTGGGGTATTTTGAACGACACCAGCTTAGAAACCGCAGCCCGCATGGGTTCGCTGTTGGGTAGTTTGAAGATCGAGCAGCAAGGTCCGCAAAATCATCGAATCAGTCAGGCCGATTTCGCCCAACGCTACGAACAAGCCTTCGGTGAAGCGCTGGCGCTATAAGGTGTTGGGGCCGGTCGTCACGCTTAACGATTGACTGGGCAGACCGAATAGACTGAATAAAACAGGGCGGCCACAGCCGTGCCGCCCTGGAATCTAGTATCAACTTGGTTATTTTCTACAAAAGCCTTGACATCGTCACGGGTAACGAAGAGAATAACCGGCTCAGTGGCTACGTAGCTCAGCTGGTTAGAGCGCGGCACTCATAATGCTGAGGTCGGTGGTTCAAGTCCACCCGTAGCCACCATTTCCTTATCTTCAAGATTTATCTCCTGATCTTCTCTCCCTGAAAATTTTCAGTATTCCGCTTACCGCACTTGCATTGCCGATGGTCATTTTGCTGCTAAGTTTAGTGGTTAAAATGCATCATAGTTCCCATCGCTGTACCGCTACCTACTTCGGGGTCTTTTGGCTTGTGTGTTGGATCGCAAATCGGCGGCGGGTTTTCACGGGTAAATAGAATGCCAACCTCAGGTGGATAATCTTCTCGATCAATCCTATAGGCGAATTGAGTAAAATTCTTATGCACACCTGTAAGCGTCAAACGCCAATAGGTAAAGTCGTCTTTTTTGATTTCACACTGGCCTGAGTACAAGTTCGATGGAGCAGCTTTTGCTGTGCCTGGTTGAGGAAAACAACCCGTCCAGCGGTTTGGGTCAGGGTCGTCTACCGAGTAAAAGGTCGTGTTAATGCCTTCTTTGCTCGCATGCGCGGGAAATGTGTTTAGCACAACTTCAGGGATCTGAATTTTGTTATTAAGGCTGTTGCCAGAAGCAAATAAAAGCGTGCTTTCTTCAGTAATTAGACCGTTATCTACGAATGGGCAATGTTGGCTAGCCGGGCACACTCCCGCAATATAAGGAGTGTTCTGTTCTAGTCTCGCCGTGTCGGCAAGTTGCTGAGAGCATGATTGTGCATAAGTTTGGCCACCGACTAACAGCCATACTAAAGCAGCTAAAAAACGTTTCAATGGTTCTCTCCTAAAATCCTTTAAATAACGATAAGCCAGCCCAGTAATGGGGATGTTTTAATTGCGGATGCTTAGCAGCCCAACGCTGGGTGCTGCTAAGTGCATCGGCTGCAGTACGATTTTTATCAATCAGTAAACCGTAAAAGTTCTGCATAAGTAGACTGGTGCGTTGATCGTTAACCTTCCACTGGGTGGCGATCACTTGAGCCGCGCCTGCTTGTAAGAACGGGCGCGTTAGGCTTAATACACCTTCACTTCGCAGGCGCTTTCCTCGGGCGGTATCGCAAGCACTTAACACCACCAATTGGGCATCTAATTGAAGGTGCGAAATTTCATTGGGCCACAGTGAATCGATTGTGTGGGTCTTGGGGTGAGTAAACGCTAAGGAAGAAAGCGAAGGATGCTGGGTATTGAGTATGCCGTGGGTAGCAATATGCAATACTTCGGCTGATTGGACCTGGCGTTCGTAAAGCGTTTGGATATTGACTTGTGTGCCGGTGTAGAGCTGGGTTGTTAGATGATGTTGTTGTGCAATGGCAGAGATAGCTTGCGCTTCTTGGCGCGTGCCGGGAAGTGCGCTGAGTGTTTGTTGACTGAAGTGATCTCGGTTGCGTGTTGCTGGGCTTTGAGAAGACTCATTGTGAGCGATTTCTGATGTTTTTTGCTGCCATTGTGGATCGGCAAAAATGGCAATATTGTTGAGTTTTTTAGTCTTCTCTTCACCTTGCAGCAGCATGAGTATATTGGGCACCACGACCACTTCGCTGCGTTCGTAAACATAACGTGGCTGTTGTGGGTCTTGGTCATTCAGTAAAGCGAAGGGAAACTCATGAAGCGGGCCGTCGGGTAGAACGTATAAGCGCTGGGTATCGGCAAACTGCACCGCATCTTGGGGCAGTAATTGTTTCGATAAACCATCAGCCAACTGCCAGATTGCCCCTTGAGCAGAGCGGGGAGACTGCAGTTTGTGTTGTAGCTCGACGATCTGATGTTCAACATTGGAATGAAGCGGTAGGCGATAGTATTCAAAATTATTATTGCTGATAAGCCATAACAACGCATTGTTTTCGCCAATGAAATAGCTGAGTATTTTTTCGGAGTCCGTGAGTTTTTGTTGTAGCTCTGTGAGTGAGAATGTTGGTGACCAGTCTTCAGATAGCGCATACGTTTCTTGTTGTGCTAAGGCATCTATTTGTCTCAAGGTTCGCTGGGTGTTGATGGGTGAGGCCGATTGTTGCTGGCTGAGTGTGCTGAGTAAGTATTTTTTCTGTGCAATATCACTGTTGTCGATGTGGTTAGCCGCTAAATAACCCCGACCTCTTATCGCCTCAGCGTAATAAAAAGCGAGTTCTGCTTGTCCTGAATTTAATTGGTGCTGAACCATGTATTCGTAAAGCGTACGACGTTTATTGATTAACTCGGCACGCCAAAGTGGTGGTAACTTTTGTTGATAGAGCTGCTCCGATAACCATAAGCCTTCGGTTAAATAATCGAGATATTCCTTGCTTTCTGGCGATACATGATGCGCTAACAGCTGCATAATATCTTTCAGCTGTTCAATGTGATTGCCTTGCCTTTTATGTTTTAAGATGGCGTCTTTTAGTAATGTGGCAGCGAGTGCTGGTGCGGTTTCAGCGTATTGCTGGGCGATCATGCTTTGCACCACAGTGGCTTCTCTGTTCAGGCCACTTGCAATGAGCTTTTGGTGCGCTTCAAATTGAATCGTCTTGATGTTGGTCTGTGCTTGTGCATGGCTGAGGCACTCGGCGTATTCAGCTTGTAATTGCAAATATGAGTATTCGATCTCGGCTTCTAAGTAACTAAGATACGCTTTTTCAAGCAGTGGGCAAGCCAAGTCGTAATCATTACTGCTCATTAATAGCTTGGCCTGGCTGCGCCACAGTTCAGTTTTGCTGACGATATTAATGTTGTTGAGTTGGGCGGCTTCTTCCAATAATGCTAAGGCGTGCTCTTGGTCGCCGATGAGTTCATAAATTTGACTCAAGTGAATCAGTGTTGAGGCATACCAATTGTGTTCTTTAAGCGCATAAAAACTTTGTGAGGCATCAAATAACAGCTCGAAAGCCTCGGCTATGCGATTCTGACCGAGTAGCATGCGGCCGTAATTGTTGTTGATCTGGGCGATTAACAGCTTTGATTTGATGGCATCATTAAAAATTAAAGCGTTGTTCCACAAGGTTTCGGCTTGTGTTTCATCGCCAATATGGTCGTAGAGAACGGCAAGGTTATTTAAAGTATTAATAGCTTGGGAAAGATAAGGGTTGCTGGTGCCTGAGTGATAGATCTCAAGGTGTTGATTTGGTGTAATGGTTTGGCGAAGATCCAGGTTGTTTTGAAAAAAATTTAAGGCCGACTCATAGTGTTGTATAGCTTCTTGTCTGCGGCCTTGTTGCTCGGCAATTAAACCTAAGTTGTTATTGCTTTGCGCGATATAAAAAGCACTGTTGGTTGCGATTCTTAATGATAAAGCTTGTTCAAATAATTCTTGTGCATCATTTAATTTGCCTTCTTCCATGAGCTGGCGGCCGAGAACATTACTCACGGCTGCTTTATTGTTTTGATGCGATATGCTATCGGGCTGTTCTTGTAATAAATCTTCGTATGCTAATAGCGCTTGCCGATACTGTGCTTCAGCTAAGCGTGCTTGGGCTAAGCTGGTGTGGGTGGTGGCCTGCTCGAAATGAATATGGGCGGCTAGTTCTTTGT
Organism: Lysobacterales bacterium; assembly: GCA_022360675.1. Classification (GTDB taxonomy): domain Bacteria; phylum Pseudomonadota; class Gammaproteobacteria; order Xanthomonadales; family Wenzhouxiangellaceae; genus JAKSCJ01. The sequence continues at coordinate 22,921 of JAKSCJ010000110.1, read as the reverse complement.
GCTGTGGTGGTAATTGATGCAGCGCTTGCTTGAGTTGTTCGATCGCTTGATGGTTATCGGTGTTTTGCCCGAAGAATACTTTTAACTTTTCGTCGATGGCGATGGTGATGTTGTGAATTGCAGAGTACAAATGCTCATGACAAGAGATGATGTCGATGGCCGGGGGTAATGATAGCGCACTGCTCTCGAATGATTTAATCTCAATGCGGCCAATCAATGCAGGTGTAGCAAAGTAATAAGTGCCTTCCACACCACGCCACGAGGCAGCTCTGAACAGTAATTGATCTTGATAATAGACGCTGGCGGAAGTGTCTTCACCTTGGTTGCTAATGGCATAGCAGCTGTTAGCTTGAGGCTGTTCGATAGTGATCTGTTTTGGTGTTTCTGGCCCGGCGGCGAGGGCCGGGTTTGTGATGAGTGAACTGGCAGTGAATAAAACGCTGAATACTATAGTGAGGGTTCGTATCATTCTGTTGTCCTTTTCAGAATGTCACTAGTGGCTGATGAAAAAATAGTGATTGATTGAAGCGTGTGTTGGCGTTAATTCAAGCTTGAGTCTTAAATGGGTGGCTTAAGACTCGTCATATTGCAGCTTGATGGAAAACAAAGTTTGCTCATCCAGGGTGGCGATCTCAAGTTGGCTTGGCTTTGGCGCGGTTTGAGATAAGGGAATGAGTAAGGTGAGGTAGCCGCGCGTATCTCTATTGCTGTTTTGCCATTGGCTTGCGGGTTGATGGCTGTCGAAGCGCACACGATATTGCTCATCTGCAAAAGCACTCACATCGACCTCAATCAGTGCAAAGCCTGTGGCGCTTGGAACGGTAAGGGTTTGTTCTTGATGGTTGCTGTTTAAACTGCGCTGGCTTTCGATGGTAAGAACGTGCACTTGGCTCGATGTTTGCTGCCAGTCGGTGAGCTGTTGGCGGGCTTTTTGTAGATGAAGGTGTTGGATACCAAGGCTGACACCCAAAACGGCAATCAGCAACGCGGCCGCCAGTGTTTGCCATGCCGTAAACCGTGATACCAGGTGCTGGTGCCAAGGCGGCGTTTGGCTTGGTGCGGTGTTCAATAAGCCTTGTTGCAAGGCGTATTCTTGTTCGTAGCATTGAAATAGCTCGTCGTCGTCCATCATCTCGAGCTCGAATTGTTGCGCTTGGTCGGCATCCATTTCGTTGCGTAAATAACGATGAACTCGCTCCGTTACAGTCTCCACGCTAACTCCTGGCGCTGGCTTTGTGCTGGGTTCGCTTTTGTTGCTTGCCGGTCATTTTCTCATTACCTCGTCGTGCAAGAAGCTAGTCGGGTGGCCAGATGGTGTCGCCGGTGCGCTTAATCAGTAAATCTTTAAAGCGCTTGCGGGCGCGATACAAAACACGATCAAAATGTTCCTGAGTCACATCCAGTGCGATGCATATATCACCCTTCGATTCTTCACTGAGATAAAAGCGACGCAATATTTGCTGGTCTCTTGGGACTTTGAGCTCGCCTAATAAGCGATGAATGACGCTAGCAATCTCTGCTTGTTGCAAACGCTCAAGTAAAGACGGGTTTTGATCGACCTGTTGTTCAATGAATGCCCAATCAGGCTCAGTTTTGCGGCGATAATGGCGACGGGTTTCGTAGTTCGCCATATTTAAAGCAATACGATGCAAGAACGCTGATAGCTGCGCGGGTTGTTTTAAACCTTCTTTGCGCAGTTTGTTGAGTGCTGCGATGAACACCTCTTGGCGTAAGTCAGACACCTGCGTGGCGTCGTGGCAGTGACGCCTTAATATCATGTCGATTCGTGCACTGTAGCGTTTGATAAGTTGGTGTTCTGCCTGTTGATCACCTTGCTGAATGCGTGTCACCAACTCGACCGATAACTTTTCCTTATCGTTTTGATCATCCAAGACAGTTTTCCCTTGCCAGATGATGGTTTAAATATGTGCTGTGCTGGAAATTAACTGTGTTCATTAACAGTTGTTGATCACTGTACTATAAAAAGGGGGCAGGGCGAATCACCCGGGCTGCGCATTTGTAAGTGATGAACAAAAATAGTGTTTTTTCGTTATGTGTATCCGGGTTTTGTAGTGATGATGGCTAAATTTTTTTGTTTGGCACCGTACTGGATTCGTGTTGCGCTAATGTTTCTGTGCGGCGAGAGCGCTTGTGTGGTCTACATGAAGGGAATATTTTCCGGGCATGAAGACTGGAGCCGTGGGTGCGTGGTGCTATAGTCGGCTTCAGGGCAATTGCCGTTAGTTTGAGAATTTTCTTTTTTAATTCTCATCTCGGCAGTATTATCTATGGTAATAATCCGTTTAAGCCTAGTACAACACCGGTCATACCGAGAATAACAATCGCTGCCGAAGGTCTGTCTATGCTGTTCAGTACCGCCATAACCATTATTACGGTAATGATGCTGGCTTGGCTGTTGTCGCCGACGATGCGTGAAAACCCCCAATGGCAAGCCACTGTTACTCCACTGGCTTCAATCGTGGGTAGTGGCTTTTTGATTATTGCGCCATTGCTGTATCAAATTGCCGGCGTTTTTTCTGTGTTGGTTATGTTGCTGATTGTGCTCTTAGCCTCGGGGCTGGGGCGGGTGATGCGACATAATATTCAGCATGTGGAACCTATGCTGCGCCGCCGCCCGGCGAAAAGTGTGTTGGGTTTAGAGCGTATTAGCGATTTTAGCCTGCTGTTTGCCTACCTGATTTCCGTTGCCTTCTATCTCTCGCTACTCAGCGCCTTTGTGCTGCGCTTATGGCCCAGTGCGGCTGCGTGGAGCGAGGGGCAGGATATGATCACCACGGCATTACTGGTGTTTATTGGTGTGCAGGGCTTTCGCGGTGGTTTGGGCGCTTTGGAGCACTTAGAAGAATATTCGGTCAGCATCAAGCTCGCCATTATTGTGGCTCTGTTATTTGCCTTGGGAAGCTATTTTGTGCAGTCGCCGTTGTCCACTATTAGCTGGCAGTGGCCCCAAGGCGACTGGTGGTATCGCATTCGTTTGATCGCAGGTACTTTGTTGGTGATTCAAGGTTTTGAAACCTCACGTTATTTGGGCCAAGCCTACGAGTGGGATATGCGCTGCCGTAGTATGCGCTCGGCTCAGCGGATTGCGGCGGGTATTTATCTGCTGTTTGTGGTGCTGATGGTGCCGCTGCTGTACGGCAACGGCGGAGTAGCGGTGGAAGAAACGGCGATTATCGACCTGGCCGTACAGGTGGCTTCAATCTTAGGGCCATTGCTGCTGCTAGCCGCCATCATGAGCCAGTTTAGTGCAGCGGTGGCCGATACTCTGGGCGCTGGTGGTTTAGCCGGTGAGTTAATTCCCGGCCGAGGCCGAGGCCGAGAGCGCTACAGATACTTGGTGTTTACAGCGGCAGCCGTTGTACTGGTGTGGCTGAGCGATGTTTTTGAGCTCATCAGTTTGGCCTCGCGCGCTTTTGCTTTGTATTACCTGGTTCAGTGTTTGCTGGCTTTACGGGTAATGCAAGCGCGTGAACAACAGCGCTCGTTAGCCTATTGGGCAACGGTAGCTCTGGCTTTGGTGATGGGCTTTGTGGTGCTGTTTGCGCTGCCTGTGGAAAGTTTATGAAGCGGGATTTTCTCAAACTAAAACCCACAGCGAACGACAAACCGGCATTGGCGCTCTTATTGCTGGCCAATGTACTGCCTTTGTTTATGGTGTTTTTTGAGGCTTGGTCGGTGGCGGAAATTATGCTCACCTACTGGCTAGAGAACGTGGTGATTGGCGTTCTTAATTTGATTCGTATCGCGCTGTGCCAACAAACGAAAAGCGTGATTCAAAAGCTCTTTGTGATGGGCTTTTTTACTTTCCACTATGGCATGTTCACCATGGCGCACGGTGCCATCTTGTTTTCATTATTGGTGGATGATCGGGCCAATATCGGTTTTGGCCCTGAGATGGTGTTTGAGATCGTTAACACTTTGCATTTATGGCTGCCATTGCTGGCTTTATTCGTTAGCCACGGGTTTTCTCTGGTTTGGCATTATTTGCGCCAGGGCGAATACAAGCGTTTGAATGTTGCCACATTGATGATGCGCCCATATGGCCGTGTGGTGTTATTGCATGTTGTTGCTTTGGTTGGCGGGCTGGTGGTGTCGAAACTGGGCGCTCCGGTCTTTGCTTTGGTTTTGCTGATTGCGATCAAAACCTTTGTCGACGCTAAGATTCATGTACGTGTGCATCAGCGTGAATCCGGTCATGCTGCCCGTTAAGCCAAGCGTATCGGCCAAGCAAATGAGTAAACCGTAGTTGACAGCCATTAATAATCGCGTTATTCCTATGCCCATGAACCCATTGCCACCATCAGCGGGCCCTGCTCGTTCAGTTCAGCGCCATCAGTGTTTTGCACTGAGGTTTGCGGCTGTGTGCGCAATGAACACTACAAGCACAACAACCACCGCCCATCGGGCGCGGTTGGCTTTGTTGTAGTTCAAACAACTTTGCCTCGCGCTGGAAGGTGCGAGGTTAAGCTTCCCATCTTCCAGTCCGGGGCCAACCATGGGGGAATCCCGGATGAATCTCAGCTCTGTTTCATCCCACGGCGTTAAACCACCTAAGGCTTTGTCGATCGGCTTGATCGGCCCGGGCAATGTGGGCTCCGAGCTCTTACAACAAATTCATGATCAGTTGCTGCCATTACGCATTGAGCAGAATCTTGTGCTGCGCGTGCGCGCTTTGGCGAACAGCCAGCGCATGCTGTTGGCAGACTCTGGGGTGGATTTACTCCAATGGTTGCCTGAATTAAAGCGCCACGGGCAAGCACTGGATTGGCCTGAGTTCACCCGCCACTTACTGCATGATGAGGCCACCAACGTGATTGTAGATTGCAGCGCTAGCGGGGCGGTGGCTGATCGATATCCAAATTGGATGGCGCAAGGGATTCACATTGTTACGCCGAATAAGCAAGCGGGCAGTGGTTGTTTACAGCGCTATCAACAAATCCAAAACTACCGCCGACAAGGGGTTGGCTTTCATTACGAAACCACGGTGGCGGCGGGTTTGCCGGTCATGGGTAGCCTGCGCGACTTACGCGCTACCGGCGATGAGATCTTGGCTATCGACGGCATGTTATCGGGCACTTTGGCGTGGTTGTTTAATCGCTTTGATGGCAGTCAGCCGTTTTCGGAGTTGGTGAAAAAAGCCCACGCCCAAGGTTATACCGAGCCCGATCCTCGCGATGATTTAGATGGCAAGGATGTGGCGCGAAAGTTGGTGATTTTGGCGCGCGAATGCGGCCATGCCCTAAATGTGGACGATGTGCTTGTCGAAAGCTTAGTACCCGGCGACCTATTAGGGCTTCCATTGGCAGACTTTTGGGCTGGCATTAAAGCCTGGGATGCCGACATGGCGGAGCGCTATCGCCAAGCTCAAGCCAAGGACGAGGTTTTACGCTATGTGGCGAAGTTAAGCACCGAGGGAACAGCACAAGTGAAGCTGTGTTCGTTACCACGCAGCCACGATTTTGCTCGCACACGCGGTACCGATAATGTGCTGCAACTGACCAGCAAACGCTATTGCGATAATCCTCTGGTGATCCAAGGTCCGGGGGCTGGGCGTGAAGTGACGGCAGCGGGTGTTTTTGCCGATCTACTGCGTGTTGCTGCCAGTGTGCCTCACGTGGCGGAATTAGCGCTTCTCAATCAAGCCCGTTTGGTTCCAAAAACGGGCGAGTTTTCTTCAAAATCTTTGTCTGTGGGCGGTTGAGTGGTATGAACTCCAACAATAAAAAACCGGTGGCAATTCGTGCTTTTGCGCCAGCCAGCGTGGGCAATGCGGGCCCTGGTTTCGATTTACTGGGTCACACGGTAAGTGGTGTGGGCGATCGGGTAATCGTTAGCCGTATTGAAGAACCCACGGTGCGTATCGATGCCATTAGCGGTTGTGTCACCAATTTGCCGCTAGATGCTGCGCACAATACTGCGGGTAAAGCGCTGTTGTCGTTGCGCGAGCATTTGCAACTCAGCCATGGCTTTGCGCTGGAAATTGAAAAAGGCATTCCTTTAGGCTCGGGCCTGGGTGGGTCGGCGGCGTCCTGTGTGGCGGCCTTGGTGGCGGCTAACGCCTTATTGTTTGAACCCCAAAGCCGCCAAGCTTTGTATCGCCATGCTTTAGCGGGCGAAGCCGTGGCCAGCGGCAGCGCCCATGGCGATAACGTGGGCTGCATGTTGTTGGGCGGCCTTGTGTTGGCCAGCGCTGATCGACTCATGTCGATCCCCGTGCCCGATGAGCTCTATTGTGTGGTGGTGCATCCCCATCAAATCCTCGAGACCCGACGCGCCCGCGAAGTGCTGCAAGGCACTTATTTGCTATCGGATGTGGTGAATCAATCGGGCAATTTGGCGCAACTCATTTTGGGTTGCTACGAGCAAGATTGGGATTTGATTCAAGCCGGTTTGTGCGATGCGGTGGTGGAACCGAGACGCGCGCCGTTGATTCCCGGTTTTCGACGGGTTCGCCAAGCAGCCTTAGACCATGGCGCTTTGGGCGGCAGTATTTCAGGCGCCGGGCCCAGTGTATTTGCTTGGTTCAGAGGAGCGCTTGCGGCCCAGAATGCCGCGCCTGCGATGCAGCAGGCATTTTCCGACGCAGGCTTTGCCAGCGAGGTGTACGTAGGGCCAGTGGCGGGCCCGGCAGCAGAGGTGGAATCATGCAATTCCTAGATACACGAGATGGACCGTCGGTGAGTCTGCATCAGGCAATCGCTTGTGGTTTAGCCCCTTCGGGTGGTTTATATGTGCCCGCCGCATTGCCGGTGTTGAATATGGCCGAGGCGCATCACGCCCAAACCCTGGCCGAGGTGGCTGAGTTTGCCTTAGCGCCATTTTTTGCTGGCGATCTGCTAGCGCCACATCTTGCCGATATTTGTCGCGAAGCGTTAACCCTTGAAACACCGCTTAAGGCTTTGATGGTTGAGCATAGCTATGTGTTAGAGCTATTCCATGGCCCAACGGCGGCCTTTAAAGATTTTGGTGCGCGCTTTTTAGCCGCTTGTTTGGCACGCTTACCAGCGGGGCAGGCGGGATCACAGGAAACCACCATCTTAGTGGCCACATCCGGCGACACCGGCGCGGCGGTGGCAGCGGCTTTTCACCAGCGCGAAAAAGTGCGTGTTGTGGTGTTGCACCCGGCCGGGCGAGTCTCGGCCCGCCAAGCGCATCAATTGGGCTGCTTTGGCGATAACATTCATAGTCTGCAAGTGGCGGGTAGTTTCGACGACTGCCAGCGCTTGGTGAAGTTTGCCTTGAACGATGACGAATTGAGATCCCAGTTAACGCTCAGTTCGGCCAATAGCATCAGCTTGGGGCGTTTGCTGCCACAAATGAGTTACTACGCCTGGGCGGCGTTAACGCATCAGCGTGCGCGTCAGCAGCCATTAAATGTGGTGATTCCCACGGGCAATCTGGGTAACGCTCTGGCCGCAGTGATGGCTAGGCGGATGGGTTTCCCGGTGGGCAAAATTGTTTTTGCCACCAATGCCAATGCCGTGCTGGAGCGCTTTTTTGCGGGTGACGACTACCAACCGCAAACCAGTGTCGCGACTCTGGCTAACGCCATGGATGTGGGCGCGCCCAGTAATTTTGAACGTTTACGCTGGTGGTACGAAAACGATCTGGAGCTGCAAAACGCCTTTCACGCGCAAGCGGTGAGCGATGCTGAAATCGAGCAGATTATTCGACAGGGTGAAGATCGTTATGGGCAGGTGTGGTGCCCGCATACCGCCACGGCGGTGAATGTGTTGGAACAACTGCGTGCACAAAGTGGCGATTGGGATGCCGATTGGGCCGTGGTGGCCACCGCGCATCCGGCGAAGTTCGAAACCATTGTCGAACCTTTGATCGGACGGGCATTGCCGGTGCCGCAAGCCTTGGCGGCAATGCTACAGCGCCCGGCTCAGCATTTGGCCATGGCTGCTGATGAACCGACCTTCAAGCAATTTTTGATGCAGCAAAGTTATCGCGCAGTGGTTTAGCCGATACTACTGAGCACTGTGCTTGCTGGCAATGAGCTGCAGTTTGGCTTGGCGGCTCATTTTCTTGATGGCGGCCTCGCGTTGGCTGGCCGCTGAGCGTGTGCTTTGTTTCTCGCGCCAAACGATACGATGCGGTTGGCGCGCGTTGAAATACTTGGCTCCTTTGCCTGTGGCGTGTTGTTGAAAACGCCGTTCCACATCGGTGCTGATACCCGTGTACAGGCTGCTGTCATCGGCTTCGATGATATACACCCACCAGCATGCGTTGTCAGTCATGCCAGGTGCGCGGGTCGATCTTGTAGTAGTTCGAGAGCTGTTGAAACAGCTCGGGATGTTTGTCGGCCATGGTTTGAGGTTGCTCGAAGAAGGTCTCGGTGGCCACGGCAAAGAACTCGGCGGGATTCGTGGCCCCGTAATGATCCATCAAACTTTGGCGACCAAAGCGGGCATCGTTAACGAGATCCCGGTATTCCTGAGTAAACACCTCAGCCCAACGGGTGTAGGCCGAATTGCGATCAAGTAAGGGCGCGCCGTTGGTACTGCCAGATTCTTGATCTAACTGGTGGGCGAATTCGTGTAGCGCTACATTATTGCCATCGGTGAAATTACGCGTACCGATGAGAATATCGTTCCACGACAAAATCACCTTGCCGTTACTCCAAGACTCGCCACTGCGGCTGGCGTATCCACTGCTCACCACACCCGATTCGTCGTGATGTTTAACGGGGGCGTGGAAGCTATCGGGGTAAACATAGATAAAACGTAAGGCCTGATACACCGTAGACGGGCGATTCAATACCAAAAGACAGGCGGCCCCGGCGATGGTGATACGCATTTCATCGTTAATGACCAAACCGCCATTACCCACAAACTGCTTTTCGTGCACAAAGCGCTGGATGAGCTGCTGCAAACGTTGCCGCCATTTCACAGGCATGCGTCGGTACGGTGGCAAATTGGCGATGAGAATACGCTCCCACTCGGGTGGAAACTGTTGCGCCATGGCGCGACGTAGGCGAAAGCCCGGCCACCAAACGGCTAAGCCGATGGCGAGTAAACCGGCGCTGAGAAACACATAAGGCAACACAGGCAGACCTCTGGCGTAAACATGACATTGCCATCAAACTTAAAAGCGATGACATAGCTCAATCATTGGTTCGCTTGCTGTAATCCTCAAGTGCTGGCGGTTTGGCTTTTACTGATCGTCACGCTTGATGAGGGCACGGGAGTGGCTTCGAATCTGTTCAATTTCCTCAAGTTCAATACCCAAACTAACGAGAAAATCCTCATGTTGTTCGGGCATGCTGTGCTCGAAATGCGCATGCCATTGCCACATATCGTCATCGCTCATGCCGCTTTTCTGGAGTAAAGCAACCCAGGCTTGTTTATCGAGCACGGCTTGCTCGCCATGTTGTGGCTGCTCGCCTAACAGAGCGACGATGAGCTGCTGTTGTTTTCTGAGGTGTTGAATTTCTTGATGGATTTGGGCAAGCCGTTGCTCAAGCACGCGCACTGGGCGTGGCTGCTGCTGATGTACGAGCGCCTTGATATCGCCTAAAGATAATCCCGCCTCGCGATACATCACAATCTGTTCCAGCCGTTGGCAGTCGCTTGCGGTGTAAAAACGATAGCCGTTTTCGCCGCGCTGGCTGGGAATCAGCAAACCGATCTTGTGATAGTGCAAGAGCGTGCTGCGCGATAAACCATAGCGCTTTGCCAACGCACTAATTTGAATCGTATTAGCGTGCTGCTGCGCCTTACTCATTGTGCGGCAAGAGTGGCAGCGGCAGGCGATCGGGAGCCAGCCAGCCGCTTTTAGCGGCAGGGTTAGCGAGTTGCTGGGGGCTGTAGTGTTGGGCGATGAGCTCAGAAAATTGACTGAGTAAGTCGGAATTAGCGGCTAAAAACTGCTCGAAATCATCGGCCATGCATTGCTGTTGTCGCTGAGCAACAAGAAATAAGCTGGCGCGTGTGAGGGTGAAATGGAATTTATCGTGAGCACCCAGATGGTTTGCGTAATACCAAATACCTGCCAGGCAGCGGGCGCAGGCGATCTCGAACGAATGCAGGCGAAGTAGCAACCAAGCGTAGTGCAGATGATCGCGATGCGTAAATTGTTGGGGCGGCAATGTGGCGTGATGCAACGCTTCTAAGAAGGCTAGCTGCTCGGCACTGGGCTTAAAAGGCTTGCTAGCTTTAGCTGTGCTGTGGCTTGATGAAGACATAAGCATGGACTCAAAAATGGCGATGAGTGGCAGCTTAAACTATGAAGTGATTGTCGGGTCAACGCTAGTACTTACGTGCGGAGTAAGTGTGGGCGGAATCAGTGTGGCGGCGGAGCTAGAGGCAGGGCAAAATTGCTGAATCGAGCAATTTTTTTTGAGACTTAAGTGATGAGACAGCTTCTTTTTATACTCGCTTTGGCTGCTTGCCACAGCCAGTGAATTGAGCGCCTCCCCCTTGACGATTGACGAAGCCGTATCGGGTGGCTCGCGTAAAACCGGGCGACTGACACCAACCCCTTCCCCCTTAAGGGTGTCTATGGCATGGCTATTGATGGCCCCGCTTCCCCGCGGGGCCAACGTTTTATTCTTATCGCCAGCGCGTTCTTATTGATGAAAGCCTTAGTTACTGTGCGATGGAACGCATGCAGTAGTCGGTTTTAATCAACGATGCCGCACGCTCAACATATTGCTGCTGAACTAACTGGTAAACAATCACACTGGCTTGATTACATTCCAGCGAAATTTCCGCTTTACCCCAGTTGGGAATCAGCTGGCCTTTGTAGGTGGCGTCTAAAGTTACCTCGGCAAAGCCGCGAGGCCCAAAAGCGCTGCCCATGGCTTGTAATTCGCCAGATTCAATTTGCAAAACGACACGGCTTTGATTATCGATGTCGACTTGGATGTATAAACCTGTGCCTTGTTCGTTCTCAGCGTTTACTACGTTCAATGAACAGGCTGCAATGAGAAAAATAGATAGAAGTAATTTCTTTATCATGGAATGGTCTCATCGTTTTTGCTGGCTAAATACAGCTTACGGGTGAGGTTGGTATAAAAATCGCACTCATCAAGCGGGCTTTGCCAATGGTAATAACCAACACCTATGAGGCGTGTGTTCTCGGGTAATGTAGTGTCTTCAAAGGATCGTAAATAAGCGCCTAATTCTTCTTTTTGGCGAATTACGATTTCGTTGATTCCTTTGCGAACCTTATTTTGTAATTTCTCGGGAATCTTTATCGAATATACCCGCCTTTCAACAAGTTTTCCTTCAGGGGCATTTCGGTGCTGAAGGTTGTTTTCGACGGTTGTTGCGAGACTCGCTATAGCCTGAGTCCCGTAATCGAGAAACTGATCTTCATTATCTTCGATAAAGCGCCAGTTTGCATCAATTATACGCACAAAATGTCGATTGACGATTTCCAAATTTCCCGTGGCAATCATTCGATCTAACACGGTACGCGTCGATATTCCACGTCCTGCCTGACGCGTCACCAGGCTTTGGAAGCTGCCCTCAGGCCCGAAGATCGGCAAATCGGCAGGTTTACCGCTCATACTGCGCAGTTCAGGGTCTTTGCACCAACGCGCCAAAATCGCAGCTTCGGCACAAACCTGGTAATCGCCAAGTTGACGCGGCTTTTTCTGTAAGCCTTTGATGATGGTGGTCGAGGTTCCCGTCATCAAGCTTAATTTGCTCAGGGTAATTTTTTGACCCGGAGTGTCTTTTTTACAGCGTTGCTCGGCATTTTCGACACCCGCTTGGGTCACCATCTCGGCCAGCACTGCGGTTTGCAGATATGGGCTAAATAGTTTCACAAAAACGCGTGCCATCCGGTAAGCGGCTTGCATGATCATTTCTGAACGTGGTTCAGGAATTGGATGGTCCGCTTGATAATTAAAGTTTTTCATTGAACATCCCCCGTTCACAGGATCGCGGCGATGGTTCCTCACCATAGTGATGTTATTTTTGTTGTCGCACAATCCGTTGCCGCAGCCAGAGTCGATGTGGCCACTCTCCCAAAATTACTTCGGCCACAGCTGATGTAATAGCACAATGCATGTGGATAGCAAGAAGTGGTTTCGAGTAAATGCGGTTTCGTTATTGAATATGCCATAAATGGCAATTTCAATGTTAAGTGGCTGAATTTTCAGATTGTTGTCAGCATGCGGCATGGCGAGCGGTAGAGCCAGATTGGTCTATTTGGCCATGATCAAGCAGGTGATGAGTGGGGGCAGGCAAATAGGGCTGCCCTCCATAAATGAACGAAACTTTCGCTAGCCCACTTTGTGGACTTATTTTTAGCACAGTTTAAGCCACGGATGGGTAATATTTGTGGAACGGTTATAGCTGGGTTAAACCTGAGCGCTTCATGTTGCCATTGGATTCATAGTTCCAATGGCATTGGTTTTTCATTTCCCCAGGCTAAATTTCTTTGGCTTAAGGCATAAGCTGATTAGTCCCAATCGGGTGCCAGGTGCTCAGGGTTAATCACCCGTACCTGGTTTTGTGTGAGTTGATCGATGGTTTTCATATCGTCATCACTCAGCTCGAAGTCGAAGATATCCAGATTCTCTTTGGCGTGTTCCAACTTACTGCTGCGGGGAATCGCCATTACCTGGCCTTGTTGAATGAGCCAACGTAATGCCACCTGACAAACGGTCTTGCTGTGTTTTTGTCCGATCGCTTGTAATACCGCGTCGTTTAATAGGCGACCTTGGGCCAGTGGTGAGTAGGCCGTGAGGCACATATTGTTTTGCCGAATGGTATCTAGCACACGGTTTTGATTCAAATAGGTGTGATACTCCACCTGATTGGTGAGTAATGGAATCTCACTGTGCGCACAGGCATCTTGAACTTGCTGGCAGTTGTAGTTGCTGATACCAATATGTTTGGCTTTACCCGAGCGCGTGAGTTCGCTTAAAGCAGCTAAGCTTTGGCTGAAGGGAACATCGGGTGTGGGCCAATGCAATAAGAGTAAATCCACATACTCGGTTTGTAGATTCTTTAAGGTGTTTTCCACCGAGCGTTGAATATTATTGCTACGGATATTGTCGACCCACACTTTGGTGGTGAGGAAGTAGTCTTCTCGGGGAACGCTGCTACGCTGTAAACCCCAGCCTACATGGGACTCGTTATCGTAGATCTGTGCCGAGTCGATGTGACGGTAGCCGATGTCTAAAGCGGCTTCAACCATGTAAGTGGCAGTGTTGGACGGCAATTGAAAAGTCCCTAAGCCCAAGGCTGGAATGCGAGTGCCGTGCATATCCAGATGGATCATTTGTCACTCCATGTTGATGATCGAAGACGAAATTAAACCATGATCTGAATCAACTTGCTTGGCTAAACTGCCTGCTAACCATTGATAAGTGCAGACTTAGCGCGGGCTGCTGACCCAATTAGTTATGAGGCAATTGCATAAGCCCTTGTACACAACGGCCTGTGCATAACACTTAGCGCGGCTCATTGGCCAAACTAAATCGGGGCCACGACGGGCCCCGTTTCGTCCCCGGTACTCGCCCGGGTATCATCTGCTGACACCATCTTTGATCGATGGCGTGAAATTTTCAGCACTTATCGACTGTGGCTTTTAAGCCGACCATTCATCAAGCTTTTTATTCACCAAAATACCCTTGATACGCACATACTTGGGCAAGCCTTGTTTGTCGTAAGGAGGGTAATCCTCGCCCCGAATCAATGGCTCTAAGTAGGTGCGGCAACGATTGGTGATACCAAAGCCGTCGCGTGTGATAAAGCCCTTTGGCATTTTCTTTTCGCGGTTGGCAATTTTGCTGAGCTTGGCTTCGGCAATTTTCCAGCGGAAAGGTTTATCTGAGGTGCGCTCAATGACGGGCATCACGCCGCTTTTACCCTGCAAGCAATAGTCGACAGCGGCTTTACCCACGGCGTAGGCTTGCTCGGCATCTACTTTAGACGCGATATGACGAGCCGAACGTTGCAGGTAGTCGGAAACCGCCCAGTGATATTTATAACCCAGCTTGCTTTTCACCAGATTGGCCACCACCGGCGCTACACCACCTAATTGGGCATGGCCAAAGGCATCGCGGGTGCCGGCGTCGGCTAAGAATTGACCGTCTGGGTTTTTCACGCCTTCAGATACAACAATGGAGCAATAGCCGTATTTTTTCACCGAGGTTTCGACTTTAGCTAAGAAAGCGGCTTCGTCGAAGGTGACTTCAGGGAACAAAATAATATGCGGTGGATCACCGGTTTCGCGTTGTGCCATGCCACCGGCCGCCGCAATCCAACCCGCATGGCGGCCCATGACTTCAAGAATGAAGACTTTAGTTGAGCTTGAGGCCATGGACATGACATCTAAGCTGGCTTCCATGATCGATACGGCCACGTATTTGGCCACAGATGGAAAGCCGGGGCATACATCGGTGATAGGTAGATCGTTATCGATGGTTTTTGGTACACCGATACATTGAATGGGGTAACCCAGTTTTTTACCGATTTGCGAGACTTTGTGAGCGGTATCGGCGGAATCGCCACCGCCGTTGTACAGGAAGTAACCGATATTATGTGCCGCGAAAACATCAATGAGGCGTTCGTATTCGGCGAGGTTTTCTTCAATACTCTTTAACTTGTAACGGCACGAACCAAAAGCACCGCCGGGCGTATGGCGCAGGCCAGCCACCACGCTTTTGGTTTCTTTGCTGGTATCGATTAAATCTTCACGCAAAGCTCCGAGAATGCCATCTTTGGCGGCAAAGACTTTGCCAATTTGATCGCGATGGTTGCGAGCGGTTTCGATCACACCACAGGCGGTGGCATTAATGACCGGTGTCACACCACCGGATTGTGCGTACAGCAAATTTTTACGCGCCATTATTTAAGTTCCTATTGTTTGTCTATACGTGTGCAGTGGTGCAGCAGCTTTGCGCGGATGATCCGGTCCGTACCAAAGTCGAATTGACCTTTATATGCTGCTTGCCGTTAAGCTTGCTATAGACAGCATTCATGCTGTCCATTCGGGCTAACGCTGTTGATCTTTTGGCCATCTCCCGCGTAATGCGGCGCATGACCGCAATTAGGTTTGACTTGGATGACGGCAGACGTTAGCGTAACCCGCTTTGGTTTTCAAAGAGATTTTAGCCGATGCGTATCGTGCTGTTAGGGGCTCCCGGTTCTGGTAAAGGAACCCAAGCCACCATTTTGACCAAGACTTTAAATGTTCCGCATATCTCCACCGGCGTTTTATTGCGTCAGGCGGTGCAGGACCAGACCGAACTCGGCCAACAAGCCGAAGCCATTATGAATCGCGGTGAACTGGTTCCCGATGATCTCATGCTGGCATTAATTAAAGAGCGTTTGAGCCAAGATGATGCTAAGCCTGGTTTCATCCTGGACGGTTATCCGCGCAATCTATCCCAAGCCGAAGCGTTAGATGGCGTGTTGGCCGAGTTAAATGCACCCGTCGAACACGCTTTGTTAATTCATGTGGATGTGGATCACATTGTAGACCGTTTAGCTAAGCGTGCCGAGCTGGAAAACCGCAGCGATGACACCCCAGAGGTGATTCGTAAGCGTATGCAGGTGTATGAAGAGAAAACCGCTCCGGTTACCGGCTATTACCAGCAACAAAATAAGCTGACTCAAGTTGACGGTTTGGGCGACATTGAAGAAATCAATGCGCGCATTAGCGCCGCTTTAGGTCACTGATTGCCTTAACGTTTGCGCGTACGGTAATGCATGAATACACATTGTTGATGCGGCAGTCGTTGCACGATGCAAAGACAAAACCGCCACTGGGCATTGTGATCTGAGGCGCTTGCCGGTAGGCTGCGCCTTAGCGCTTTACGATGGTATGATCGGGCCCTTACATTGGTCGTGCTGTGAAATGGATGACACTGGCGACATGCTTAAAATAGGCCAGCGCTTGTTTAGCAAATAACAATGGCTTTTTTTGCCATCGTATAAAATATTAGCGTGCGCCCTTTTGAATGAGAAAATGCCAGTCTTTTCCCTCCTGACGTCGAGCTAGCAATTGATGGCCGCCGCGCAGGCAGAATACTTCCAAATCCAGGCCTGCGTGAGGATCGTCGGCCAGCAAGAGTAAACACTGATCTCGCTCTATTTGGCTGATGGCGATCCGGGCGCGCATGACGGGCTCGGGGCACAGCAGCCCACGGGCATCTTCGGTCAATACCGCTGAGGTGAAATCGTAATCCATGGTGTCGTTCATACAGCTGGTGCTCGCTTTATGCTTACTGAAGGCGGGGCCTGAAGACTTACCATCGGGCCGTAGCTATTTGCTGTTGGCTGCCGGGTTTTATGGCTTGGTATTTGTGGCGGTCTTTAGTTTAACCGAATGGACACTACCGCCTGTGGTACTGGCGATCCAGTCCTTGCTTTTTGTCGCAGTAACAACCACTTTGCTGTTGCGTATGGCGAAACGTCATGCCCGTGTTCAACAGACCCAAATGGCCATTTACAGTTCCTCTGGGATGCTGAATTTGCTCATTTTGCTGCTCCAACATGTGGTGCTGAGCGTGGGCGACAGCATTTTGGTGCCGGTTACCTACACGTTTTTATTGGTGTTGATTTTTTGGAGCTTTGCTATCGATGCGCATATTTATAGTCGCGCATTAGATACCAGTATGTGGATGGGTTTGTTTGTGGCCGTCATGTTTTTGATTTTAAACCAACTAATGATTACTCCGTGGCAGGTTTTGCCTTCATGAAAATACATATTTTAGGAATTTGCGGCACCTTTATGGGCGGTTTAGCCGCATTGGCGCGCGAGGCGGGCTTAACCGTAACCGGTAGTGACCAACACGCTTATCCACCCATGAGCACCCAGTTACGCGATTTAGGGGTGGACGTAAAAGAAGGCTATGTAGCCGGGAATATTCCCGACGATACCGATCTGGTGATTGTGGGCAATGCCTTAAGTCGTGGCAACGAAGCCGTGGAACATGTGCTTAACAGCGGGTTTTCGTATACCTCGGGCCCGCGCTGGTTGGGCGAAAAATACCTACGTGGCCGCTCGGTGATCGCTATTGCCGGTACCCACGGGAAAACCACCACCAGCTCGATGGTGGCGTGGATTTTAGAGTTTGCCGGTTTAAAGCCGGGCTTTTTGATTGGCGGTGTGCCGTTGAATTTTGGTATTTCAGCGCGCGGTGGTGAAGGCCCCTTTGTGGTGGAAGCCGACGAATACGACACCGCGTTTTTCGATAAACGGGCCAAGTTCGTGCATTATCGCCCCCAGGTGGCGGTGTTAAACAACTTGGAGTTTGACCACGCCGATATCTACGACAATGTCGAGGCTATTCAAACCCAGTTTCACCATTTAATCCGCACCATTCCGGGTAAAGGTAAGGTTATTGCCAATGGCGCCGATATGCGTTTGCAAGAGGTGGAAGCTAAAGGCTGCTGGAGTCAGCTAGAGCACTTCGGCGAAGGCGAGCAAGATGAATGGCGAGTGCGCCTCGATAAACCCGATGCTTCGGAAATTACGCTGCTACATCATGGTAAAGAGGTCGGTTCTTTAAATTGGACCTTAACCGGCCGCCATAACGCCTACAATGCCGCCGCCGCCGTGGCTGCTGCATGCGAGGTGGGCGTTGAGCCCGCCAAAGCCTTGGAAGCCCTGACCCAGTTTCGCGGAGTAAAACGTCGCTTAGAAAAACTGGCAGAACATCGTAATGTGGTGATTTACGACGACTTTGCGCACCATCCCACAGCCATTCGGATGACCTTAGACGGCCTGCGTCGCCATGTGGGTAACGCCCGCTTGTGGGTGGTGTTGGAGCCGCGTAGTAACACCATGCGTGCAGGTCATCATAAAAGTGAACTGGCACCGGCCTTAACCGCCGCCGATCATGTTTTATTGCTGGCCGGTTCTAATATCGATTGGGATCCCATGGCGGTAACCGCAGCGTTAGATGGTCGTGGCCGTAGTTTTGTGCGCGGCGACGATTTACTCCAGCATTTAATGAATCAAGTAAAAGAGGGAGACAGGGTGGTCTTCATGAGTAATGGTGGCTTCGAAGGCTTGCCACACCGCTTTGCTGAGGCATGGAAAGGGCGGAATGGACGCGCTTGAGCACATCACTGAGTTATCGCTGTTTCCGCTGCAAACGGTTTTATTTCCCGGTGGCCAGCTGCCACTAAAAGTGTTCGAACAACGTTATATCGATCTCGTGCGCGATAGCGTACGGGATCGAACCGGCTTTGGGGTGTGCATGTTGGCCCCCAACGATAACGGGCCCACGGGTATTGCCCGTATTGGCACCTATGTCGAAATTGAAGACTGGTACCTACGTGACGACGGCCTGTTAGGCATCACGACCAAAGGCATTCGGCGTTTTCGTATGAGCCGGATTTGGGCGCAAGACAATGGTTTGTTGTGCGCTGAGGTCACTTGGGTCGACGAAACCACTGCGCCGGTGCCCGCCGAGTGTGGGGTGCTGGTGACCTTATTGCGCCAAATTGCCGAGCAAACCAAAGCGCCCATGCCCGATATGAACGAACCCAATATGGACGAGGCCAGCTATGTGAGTAATCGTTTAGCTGAACTCTTGCCGCTGGAGATTCTTGAGCGCCAACAACTGCTGGAGGCAGTCGATCCGGTGGAACGTTTGCGGAAAATCTTTATCATGTTGCGTGATCTACAAGCGCGCCAAGATGACGAAGAGCCCGGTTTGGATTCTTGAACAAGCACTAGCTATTGCTGTGTCTGGGCGTCAATTCTGGCGCTGGGGTCGACATTTTCATTGACCGTTTTAGTTGCCGGCAGCGCAGCCCTGCGTTGCCCGTTCGAGCTACGCTGTTTGCGCTCTACAGTTTCTCCACCTTTGTGGCCGCCGCCGCGTTTTTTTCCATGTTTTCTTTTCTACGTTTTCTTTTCTAGGGTGATCACTCTAGAAATTATCCCTATTCTTAGTCTCAACAACGCCGGATCGGCAAATTTTCGACAAACTTTCAGGAGTTCATGATGGCTAAGAAATCAGTGAAGAAAACCGCTAGTGCTAAGCCCTCGGTGAAAACGGCCTTTGATCCCGTCGTCGATTCAGCCCGTGATATTTGGCTGGCTGGCTTGGGCGCATTTTCTCTGGCCCAACAAGAAGGCGGCAAGTTGCTGAACGAAGGCAACAAAATGTTCGACCAGCTGGTAAAAGAAGGCAATAAGCTGGAAGAAAAAACCCGCAAAGCTGCAGGCGACGCTGCTGGCGATGTGAAAGGCAACTTCGAAAGCCGCGTGCAAAAAGTGAAAACCAGTGCTGTTGGCAACTGGGACAAACTGGAAAAAGTATTCGAAGAGCGCGTAGCCAAGGCTCTGGGTCGCTTAGGTGTTCCCACTGCTGACGAAGTGCACGAGCTAATCAAAAAAGTTGAAGAGCTGAGCAAAGAAGTACGCGCGCTGAACCAACAGCAAGCGCCGGCTGCGAAAACCACTCGCACCACCAAAGCTGCTGCAGCCAAAACCACCACCGCAGCTGCTAAAGCTGCTGCTAGCGACGATAAAGCCGCTTAAGTGTTTGTTTAAGCCGTGGCATGCAATGTGCCACGGCTGTCGGATCTCGTAATGGGTTCTCCCCCGAAGCAGCGCGACCCTTCATCCGCTGCCTTCAATCACCCGGACCAAGATGGTCCGGGTTTTTTTTGCCTGCTAGCGGTTAATTCCTAAATCATTCGCTATCGATTCCCCGCCTAAACCAAAACGCTTGCTATCGTGCTCTGTGCTGATGTTATGCTGTACAAATAAACAGTATTGGCGTTTTGGCACATTACTTCACGTTTGCTGCGCCCTTTTTTTGTCATTCTGAGGTGATGACATTTGTAAGTGGTGCGCGAAATAGCCCGCGAGGATAATGAACCTACTGGGCAGTTTTGCTGCTCGCGCTTTTGGGGAATGGCGGTGAACGAAAAAAAAGAACTCCTAAACGAATTGCGTATCGACCGTTCTGACGCAGCGGTAGCAGGCACCGGCAACACCGCTTGGCTGAAATTGATTGTGCTGGGCGTGGTGATCGGTGCTGTGCTTGTGACCGCCTGGTATTTTCTGCCAACAAAAAACAACGAACCGCTGAAGCTGTCGACATCATTGGCTCAGGCCACCAAGCAAGCCGCCAATGCCGACCGTGGCGTGTTAGACGCCACCGGTTACATCACCGCCCGCCGCCAGGCAACGGTTTCTTCGGAAATCACCGGCAAAGTGGTGGAGGTTCTGGTGGAAGAAGGTCAGCAGGTGCAACAGGGGGAGCTGCTGGCGCGGCTGGACGACGAACTGATGCAGGCCAACTTGGCCTTGGCCCAGGCGCGCTTGCAAGAAGCCCGTTCCAATGTGGCCGAGGTGGAGGTTTCCATTCAAGAGGCCGAGGCCAATTTACAGCGCGTGGTGAACTTGCAAAAAGAGCAGCTGGCCAGCGCCCAAGCCTTAGACGAAGCCCGTGCACGCAGCGGTACTTTAAAAGCACGTTTAAACAGCTTGCAGCAAAGTATTCAAGTGGCCGAGCGCTCCTTGCAAGTGCAACAAGAACAACTGGATAACACATTAATCCGCGCCCCGTTCGATGGCGTGGTGATCAACAAAGCCGCCCAACCCGGTGAGATGATTTCGCCGGTGTCGGCAGGTGGTGGCTTCACTCGCACCGGTATTTGCACTTTGGTGGATATGAATTCGCTAGAAATCGAGGTCGATGTGAGCGAGTCGTACATTAATCGAGTGCAGGCGGGCCAAGCGGTTGAGGCGGTGCTAAATTCCTACGCCGATTGGCGCATTCCAGCCGAAGTGATCACCATTATTCCGGCGGCCGATCGTAATCGCGCTACGGTGAAAGTGCGGATCCGTTTACTGGTGAGTGATGCGCGCATCTTGCCCGATATGGGCGTGAAAGTGACTTTTCTTGAAGACGAAATCCGCAGCACAGACGAAGTGACTGAACTCAGCGGCGTATTCGTACCCGCCAGCGCGGTATGGCAGCAAGACGAGCAAAGCTACGTCTTTGTGGTGACTACAGAAGGGGTTCAGCGCCGCAGTGTGCGCTTAGGTCCGCTGCGTAATCGTCGGCAAAACATCAGCGCTGGTTTACGCGTTGGTGATCGCATCGTAACCGGCTTAGACGCCCCATTGGTGGCGCAATTAATGGCGAATCCGCACGCCGTGCGGGCTGAACCTTAATCAACAAATTTCTGTGCCGGCCAGCAATGTGTGAATAGCGGGCCGGTGCTGGCAATGGATTGCGTGGTTTCTAAAATTTCCACCGGCCAGATTGGCAGCAAGCTTTGGGAGGCATCATGGGCGAGAGCATTGTCGATATCAGCGGATTGAGTAAACGTTATCAGCGCGGAAAACACCGAGTAGATGTGCTTAGCGATTTGGCGCTTCAGGTGGACGCGGGCGATTTTATCGCGTTGATGGGGCCGTCG
The DNA here is from genome assembly GCA_022360675.1 of Lysobacterales bacterium. Classification (GTDB taxonomy): domain Bacteria; phylum Pseudomonadota; class Gammaproteobacteria; order Xanthomonadales; family Wenzhouxiangellaceae; genus JAKSCJ01. The sequence continues at coordinate 1,538 of JAKSCJ010000110.1, read as the reverse complement.
GGTTCGGGAAAAAGCACACTGTTGAATTTAATGGGTGGTCTGGATACGCCCACTGCTGGCTCGGTTACAGTGGCCGGCCAACGCATCGATCAACTAGGCAGCGGCGCTTTGGCCAAATGGCGTGCTCATCATGTGGGTTATGTGTTCCAGTTCTATAATCTGATGCCGAATTTAAGCGCGCTGAAAAACGTCGAGCTGCCACTGCTGCTGCATAAGATGTCGGGTAAAGAGCGCCAGCGCCGTGCCATGGTGGCCTTGAATATTGTGGATTTGGCCGATCGCGCCAAGCACCGCCCCGCCGAGCTTTCCGGTGGTCAGCAACAACGGGTGGCCATCGCCAGAGCGCTGGTTACCGACCCCACACTGATTATTTGTGATGAGCCCACCGGTGATCTCGATCGCCAGAGCGCCGACGATATTTTGTCTTTATTGTCGATTCTCAATAAAGAACACGGCAAAACCATCATCATGGTAACCCACGACCCGAAAGCCGCCGGTTATGCCAATAAAACCCTGCACCTCGATAAAGGCCAATTGGTGGACGAGGAGGCAGCATGAAGTATTTCGGCTTGCTGTGGGCGGGCTTATTTCGTAAACGCGCCCGCACCATTTTGACCATGGCCTCACTGGTGGTGGCCTTTTTGCTATTTGGTTTATTGCAAGCGGTGCAGTCGGCCTTTGTGGCGGGCGTGGACGTGAGTAATGCCGGGCGTTTAATCACCAATGGCCGTTATTCCATCATCGATTTACTGCCCATCAGCCACGCCCAGCGTATTGCGGCAACACCGGGTGTGGAAGCGGTCACGCACGCCACTTGGTTTGGCGGGCAGTATCAAGATCCGGCCAATTTCTTCCCCAAGTTTCCGGTGGAGCCCGAGGCTTATTTGGATCTTTATCCTGAGATTATGTTGTCGGCCGCGCAGCGCGAAGCCTTCATCAATACTCGTACTGGTGTGGTGGTGGCCAAAGGTTTGGCCGATCGCTTCCAATGGTCTATTGGCGATCGCATTCCCATTATCGCCGATATCTGGCAAGGCAAAGACGGTAACACCTGGCAGTTCGATCTGGTGGGCATTTATGAGCTACCCGAAGACAGTAACCTGGGCGATTCCATGCTCATCAATTACAGCTACTTCGACGAAAACCGGGCTGGTGCGCAAGGGCAGGTGGGCTGGTTTATCAGCCGCATGAGCGACCCTAATCAAGCGGGTGAAGTAGCCGCCGCCATCGATCAACAATTCCTCAATTCCAATAACGAAACCAAAAGCGCCACCGAGCAGGAATTCTTTCTTTCATTCGCCAAGCAAATTGGCAATATCGGTTTGATTGTGGCGGCGATTTTGGGGGCGGTGTTTTTCACCATCGTGTTGGTTACGGGTAACACCATGAGTCAGGCCGTGCGTGAGCGAATCCCCGAGCTGGCCGTGCTGAAAACTTTGGGTTTCTCTAATCAGAAAGTCTTAGCTTTGGTGTTGAGTGAATCGGTGTTATTGAGCCTCATCGGTGGTGGTATCGGTTTGTTAATTGCTTTTGTGTTG
>JAKSCJ010000054.1 GCA_022360675.1 Lysobacterales bacterium | reverse complement strand
GCCGAGCCTTTATTACAGGTCGACCGTGCCAGTGTTTCACACTTCATGACGCTGCCTTTGTGGGGCGGGGGTAGTACCGGTCCGTGGATGCACGATGGCCGTGCCACCACCTTAACCGATGCCATCGGCTTGCATGGTGGCGAAGCGGCCTCGGTTCGCGATGCTTACACCGCATTGAACTCACGCGATCGCGATGCCGTGATCGAGTTTTTGAAAACCCAGCAAGTGGTGATCTTAGATCCGCGTTTACTGATTCCTAACCTGCCCTTACCCGAGCAGTTCGACGTGAATCAAGCGAACTTCGGTGAAGAAGATAGCTTTGCGGCTCGCCAAAATCCGTAATCGAGCCTCTTGGTTTCAAGTATCCAGTTAACTGGGTTGCCTTGATCTACAAAAGCCGCCGTTCTGGCGGCTTTTGTTGTTGTCGTTCCAGACCTTTTCCTGCCTTTGTCATTGGCACCAGCCATTTTCCTACAGATATTTCATCGATTATCCGTCAAGAAATTCAGAAAAAAGACTACGTATTCAGGAACTCCTACCCGTTTTAATAAAAAAGTTTGTTGGTTTTGTTGCCAACAAACCCTCGTCTCCAAGGCGAGCGTGTGGATTAACAAAGGGAGGGATATCAAAAGATGAAGATCTTCAATCGTTTAGTGATACTCGTGTTGTCTTGTTTATTTACTGTGCTTAGTACATCGGTGGTTGCGCAAATAGCGCCGCAAACCAATGAGCACGATATTGATCCATACCAACAAGCATACGAAACGATGCATCCAACGATGGACGAAGCCCGGGTGATGTCGTTGGAAGAAGCCTGTAAAGATGCCGACGATGAACTGATGAGTTCTTTATGTTCACCCGAAGATAAGCGAGAGCCTTTTCTACGACTGATTCGGCGTATTAAAGACCCAAGATACGACCCATTCTTAATGGGCTGTATGGGGCGGTTTATCGTCGGTGGTTGTCCATTACCCGCACAAGAAATTCTGGCTTGGGGCGGTGATCGTTGCCGCTCTGACCCGGTAACTAAAAAGGAAGTGATCCTCGAGCAATGGGTGACTACAAGCTGCGGCCTATTCGAAGAAAGCTACCCTGCTGCTTTGAACTGTGACGATATTTGTAAACGTAAAGGGTGGGCGGCAGGTCGATGCTTTACTGGAAAACATTACTGTGGACCAGACAAACATTCAGCATATTGTTCTTGTGGGGAGTTTGCAGATGAAGAACAAAGCTAATGTGGTTGATAGTGCCGTTGTTAATGGAGATGCAGAGGAAAGTCACATGTATATATTGAATACAATTTTTAGCAAAAAATTACTTTACGTGATGGCTTTTATTACGGCTTGTATACCGTTCACTGCGCACGCTGCTGGTCTAGCACCGCTGAATGAAAATATCACTGAAGACACGCTACTAGCTGATGAGAATAGCGAGTTGGAAGCAATCAGCATGGCAGATTTATGCCAGGGTGAAGCGGATGATGCCTTGGCAGATATATTTTGTACACGCGGTGGTTTGCCCGGTGAGTTTTTTAATGAACGGCGTGAGTATCCGCGTGGAAACGATCCTTTTAACCCCGGCTGCATCGCACAACATAACAACAGTGAGTGCACAAACTTAGGCGCTTATTTTGTTCCTTGGGGGGGAGAAACCTGCCTTTCTGATCCGGAAACGATGGAAACTAAGCATCTGAGAGAAAATAACGCCCCGTTGATTTGCGCCCCTGAAGAGTTGATCTTTACCAAGGTTTATGACTGTAACGAACTCTGTGAGTCTGTCGGCAAAGGACCTGGGCGCTGCATTACTGCGCCGCACTTTTGTGGTGAAGATATTGATTCGGCTTATTGTGCTTGCGGTGAAATTGAAGGTGAATAACTTTCTTTTAGCCTTTGATACGGCCGTGTTGAATGGTCGCTAGCTTCTATAGGTTGTAGAGGCTTATGTGTTGTTGATACAAAGGAGGGATTAATAATGATGAACGATAAGGTATCGAAAGTGGTAGCAGCTGCAATGTTGGCGCTTGTTTATGCCGTATTTGTTGCGCCACTAGCTTATGCAGAAATCGGATTAAATACTGGCGAGCAAGGGTTGATGGAAGAAGCATGCGAGGGCGAGATCGAAGACGACTTAATGCGTGAGCTTTGTGGCATGGCAAAGCAATATAATGTTATTGAAGTGAAAGATGGCGGCTTAGCTCCATTTGTGCCTGGATGCTTAGATCTGTATACACAGCCCGACTGTCCGGCGGGTACAGCCACACGTTATATGGCGGGTGGTGATCAATGTTATTGGAATGTAGATACACAGGCAGGTGACAGTATTCTCGAATATGGCACCCAAAACAAATGCCGATCCCATGTGTCACAAGCACCCAAGTTACTTGACTGCAATATGCTGTGTATTCAAAAGGGTTACCCACGAGGCACCTGTGTTGATATCGATAACTACTGCGGGCCTGGTATTCCGTCGGCACGCTGTGAGTGTCTTGATACGGCAGGCGATTAACCGTTAGGTTCTGTTCGCTTAATTTTGGTCAATATTTAAGAATGAAATAAAGCCGTGCGTATTTTTAGTCGAGCACACTGACTGAAGATTTTACTGGCTGTATAAATTGACGGTTTTTCATTAACACTCTTTTTTAACTAAAGCCGCCTGGTTTAAATCAGGCGGCTTTTTTTGTATTAATATTCGTTCCTGTTTTTCTTTTGGCTGTTAATCTTGGCAGCTTTGTTTCACTTAAATAATGTGCTGGTAAGCTATCTCTATGTTTTTAAATTTTATTAACTGTTAGGGGTTTTGTTTATGGTTTGGTTAATGAAAAATAAAGTTTAAAGTTTTTTCAGGTCGGGTAATTAAAAGTGTGAATAAAGTACCAGGACTATTCATATTGAAAAATACGGCAATTGATAAAAAGTATCATTTTAGTGATTGGGTGGGTCGTTCTAAGTAACTCAATTTAAAAAATAATAAAAAACTATTATGGGCAGATCATACAAACGTTGATGGTTTCATTATTAACCTATGTTAGGAAGCTCATGCTTAAGGGTTATTTTTGTACTTTGCGTTCAGTAATTCCCGTGCTACTGTTTTTTCCAACTTGATATTCGTGTTGAATCAAAACCATCTTCACTAAGTCGTTTCTTAAGGCTAAAGAAACAACATGAAAGTGAATAGAAGGAAAAGCCGAAATCAAGTCGTTATTTTGCTTTTGATCTTTGCCCATTAAGTTTGCTTAATTCAAAGAGTAACTAAAAGGGGTGGGCAAAAAGAAAAGGTTTAAAGGCGAGGTAAGTCTTAAATTTATAACTGCAGCCAACAACATGAGATGTACTGCCTATTAATGGCTTAAGGCAAAACATCAAGTGTTAAAGAGCTGATTTCACAATGACAGCGTTCATTAATAAAGAGTGCACAAGCACTCAAGCGCTGGCACTGTTACTAAACTTAAGGGGAAATATTATGCTGAACAAGCAGAAGTGGCTGTCTGCCATAATCGCGATGTCCATCGCTCCGATCGCTGGTGCTGTTGTTATCGGTGAAGGTCCTAACAAACGTCATATCGAACAAGCTGATATCGAAGCTGGCCAATACACTATTCGTGAATTGGTTGAGCACGGTCGTCACATCATGTTTGATGACTTCAACT
>JAKSCJ010000411.1 GCA_022360675.1 Lysobacterales bacterium | reverse complement strand
TACCGCTTAAGCCGCCAGCACAATATCACCAGCATCGCCGATTTTTTAGCAGCGCGTTATGGCAAATCACGCCAGGTGGCCGCTTTGGTTACGGGTATTGCCGTATTGGCGGTGTTGCCTTACATCGCGCTGCAATTAAAGGCGGTGGCATCCAGCTTTCAATTACTCAGCGGCATCACTCACGCCTCACCCGCTATTTGGTGGCAAGACACGGGCTTCTATGTGGCCTTGTTGTTGGCCGGTTTTGCCATGTTATTCGGCACGCGTCGCGCCTCGGTTACCGAGCATCAACCCGGTTTGATACTGGCGGTAGCCTTCGAGTCTTTATTTAAGCTGCTGGCTTTTGTGGGCGTGGGTTTATTTATTTTGTGGCATTGGCAATATCAACCCGGCCAGCTGGAAGCGAGCTTGGGCCAAACGCCAACAGATCATGGTTGGCCACGCTTCTTCAGCCTGGTGGTGCTGGGTTTTTGCGCCATGTTTTGTTTACCACGCCAGTTTTACGTGGGCTTTGTGGAATGCCGTGGGCAAAACGATTTAAGCATCTCGCGTTGGTCGTTTCCGCTGTATTTAATGTTGATGGGCGCTTTCACCCTACCTATGGCCCAGGTGGGCATCATGGAATATGGCCTGGCCTCGCCCTACGATCCCGATACTTATTTACTCCGCTTACCATTAGATGCAGGCTTTCCTGGCATTGCCTTATTGGCCTATTTGGGCGGTTTTGCCGCCGCCACCAGCATGGTGATTTTATCCAGCGTGGCGTTGAGCATCATGATTTCCAACGACCTCATCTTGCCCTGGTGGTTACAGCGCGATCACCAAGCACCGGTATTAGGTTTACGCCGTTGGACTATTGTCACCGTATTGCTATTGGCCTGGCTGTACTACCGCTATCTGGGCGAAAGTGAGGCCTTAGGTGCCATGGGCGGCATCGCCTTTGCAGGCGCGGCGCAATTTGCGCCCGCTATTATTTTAGGCGTGTATTGGCGCGGTTTAACCGCTACATCGGTGGCTTGGGGTTTGGCTGTGGGTTGCGCCATATGGCTGTGGACTTTAGTCGCGCCCATCGGTGTGGAAGCCGGCTTGCTGCCACTGAGCTTAATGCAAGAAGGCCCCATGGGATTATCTTGGCTGAAGCCACAAGCCTTGATGGGATTGGATGAATTAGATCCACTCAGCCATGGCGTGTTGTGGAGCCTTCTGGCCAATGTGCTCACTTTACTCATCGCCCAAATGATTCGCCCCGCCAGTTTAGAACAACGCAGCACGGCGGTCAGTTATTTGAGTGGCGCAGTCGTGGTTCCCGATGCCGCTTTAGACCGCCAACTATTGCGGCGCTTATTGGAGCGCTTCATTGGCCATAGCGCGACCCAACGGATCTTAACTGAAACCGGTACCACCGCCAGTGCCAGCGAAGTACGCGCCGCCGAACGAGCCCTGGCCGGGGTGTTAGGCACGGCTTCTGCCCGCTTATTGATCGACGCCCTAAGCCAACGCCGCGGTATGGAAGCAGCCGAGGTAGCCGCTATCGTCAGCCAAGCCGGCCAGGTGGTGCAGTTTAATCGCGAACTCTTAGAAGTCGTGTTCGCCCATATCAGCCAAGGTGTAAGCGTGGTGGATAAAGAGCTGCGCTTGGTGGCGTGGAACCAACGTTATCAAGAGCTGTTTAATTATCCCGACGAACTCCTCACCCCCGGTCGTCCCATTGCCGATTTAGTTCGCCACAATGCCCAACGCGGATGGTGCGGTGTGGGCTCGGTGGACGACCACGTACAAAAGCGCTTACGTTGGCTCACCCAAAGTACTCATCACCGTTTTGAACGCCAACGTTCCGACGGCATCGTGCTGGAAATGCACGGCCAGCCCTTACCCGGCGGCGGCTTTGTGACCACCTTTAATGATGTAACCGAATACAAACGCACCCAAGACGAACTGGAACAACTGAATCGCGCCCTGGAAGCACGTGTGGCCGAGCGCACCGCCGCCTTGGCCCACGCCCGCGACGAAGCCGAACAAGCCAATTTATCCAAAGGTCGTTTTTTAGCCGCCACCAGCCACGACCTGGCACAACCCTTAAACGCCGCCCGGTTATTGGTAAGCAGCTTACAAGCCCAGCAAGATAGCGCGGCCTGTGTGGAAGACAAAAATCGCAGCAGCGCCGAGCTACTACCCCAATTAAGCGTAGTGCTCGATAACGCCGAAGCCTTACTCATTGAGCTTCAAGAAATGTCGCGCTTAGAACGTGGCTTGTTGAACCCAAACCCTCAAGTGCTTGAGCTTCAACAGCTGTTCCAGCAATTGCGTACCGAGTTCTTACCCATGGTGCAGCAGAAAGGTTTGGATTTACATGTGGCCCAAACCCAGCTGCGGGTAGTTAGCGATGAACGCATGCTGCACCGTATCTTGCAGAATCTACTGGCCAATGCGGTACGCTACACCCGCAAAGGCGGCATTGTCTTGGGAGCACGGCGCATGGGAGCAGAGCAAGTACGCATTGAGGTCTGGGACAGCGGCAGCGGTATCGAGCAAGATCAAAGCGAGTTTATCTTCGAAGAATTCCAACGCGGTAAAGACGCAGCCGGTACGGGCTTGGGCTTAGGTTTATCCATCACCAAACGCTTGGCGGAGCTAATGGGGCATCACTTAGGCTTTGTTTCCAAACCCGGTTTAGGCACCAAGTTCTATGTTCAAGTGCCTAGAACACAAGACCAAACCGCCCCCAGCGTGCACGAAGAAGCACCACCGCAGCATCAAGCCCAAGCCTTGGTTTATTGCATCGATAACGATGCCGATGTACTACACGCCATGGTGTCGTGGTTACAAAGTATGGGTTACCGCACCCAAGGCTTTATGCATGATGACGAACTACTAGAACACGCAGCCCAACATACACAACAAGCCCCGGCGGCGATCTTGGCCGACTATCATTTAGCGCGTGGAAAAAATGGATTGGCGTTAATTCATCAGTTACGTCAGCAGTTCTTTACCGATTTACCTGCTGTCATTATTAGCGCCGATACCAGCGAAGCGCTGAAAGAAACTTTATCCGATAGCGATGTCGTACTGATGAGTAAGCCGGTTAAACCCTTGGCTTTGCGTAGTGTGCTGAATCGTTTAATCTAGCGCTGTTTAACCGAATACGATGTCATTGAATGCAACACTTGTTGAATCATCGCTTAAGCCTTGCATGAGTATGCATAACCAGGGCATAAAAGCCCTGGCCTGCACGTTCTCGGCCTCTTCTTATTCGTTACGATCGATAAGCCGCTTACGCTGCGCTGCGCTTGGCGCGCAAGATACCTTCCGGTAATTCGCCTAACAGCGGTGCCATTTCACGCAAGAAACCACCTAAAGCACTGCTGCGACGCCAACAAGCGCCGATTTCACGCTTGGGTTGGGGCGAGGCAAAAGGCCGCAACTGCATGTACCGTGTGGGCGATACCGGCGGTTGCGTTGCCAAAGTGGGAATCAAAGTAATACCCGCCTCTGCCACCACCATTTGGCGCAGGGTTTCTAAACTGGTGGCGTGGAAATCCACCCGCTCATGAGCACCCGCTAAAGAACACACTTCTAAAGCTTGATCCCGCAAGCAATGGCCATCTTCCAACAATAACAACTCTTGGTTGTTCAGGTCTTCCAGTTGGATTTCCTGCTTGTTGGCTAAAGGATGACTATCGGGCATCGCCAATAAGAAGGGCTCTTCAAATAACGGAAACACTTCTAAGCTATCATCTTGCACCGGTAGCGCCAGTAAGCCTAAATCGATTTGGCCTTGGCGTAACATGCGCATGACGTCCGCAGTTTTTTCTTCCAATAATTGCACTTTGAGCTGTGGGTACGATTCGCGCAATTTAGGAATCACATGGGGTAGCAGGTAAGGGGCAAGGGTGGGAAAAATGCCAATTCTTACCGTGCCAGCAGCCGGATCACGACTACGTTTACACATCATGCGGATTTCATCCACATCACGTAGTACACTACGCGCCCGCACGGCGATGTCTTCGCCGATGGGCGTCAACATCACACGGCGTGGAGCACGCTCCACCAGTTGCACACCCAGTTCCTCTTCCAACTTGCGAATTTGAGTGCTCAATGTGGGTTGGCTCACAAAGCATGCGGCCGCTGCTTTGCTGAAGTGCCGGGTGTCGGCCAGGGTAACGAAATAACGTAAAGCCCGTAAATTCATAGCAACCTCGTCAGGGGACGATTGCGAAATCCTTCATCGCAATCAAAATCCATAGACAAAATCTATAGATAATGACTATGGAAAACATTATAACAATTAATTTTGTATATCAATAATAGGTCATTATAATCCTCTCCGTCAATTCATCCTTTCGTTTAACCTTTAGCTGGAGAACACAAAAATGTTAACCATTGGTGACGCTTTCCCTCAATTTAAAATGCAAGCCACCGTGTCTAACGACCTGAACAATGCCTTCATTGATGTGGACAACAACACCTATCAAGGCAAATGGCTGTTAGTTTTTTTCTACCCGAAAGATTTCACTTTCGTATGCCCCACCGAGATCAAAGGTTTTGCTGATCTGAACGACGAGTTCCAAGATCGCGATTGCCAAATCTTGGCCGGTAGTGTGGACTCTGAATTTGTTCACTTGGCATGGCGTAAAAGCCACGCTGATTTAAGCGAACTGCCCTTCCCCATGTTGGCCGACATCAAGCGTGAGCTAAGCTCCGACCTGGGTGTACTAGACAAAAACGACGGTGTTTCCATGCGCGCTACCTTCTTGGTGGATCCGCAAGGCATCATTCGCCACGTTTCTGTCACCGACATGAACGTAGGCCGTAACCCGCAAGAAGTACTGCGCATCTTAGACGCACTACAAACCGACGAGCTGTGCCCCTGTAACTGGAATAATGGCCAAGACACCCTGAAAGTGGCGTAAACGCCGCCATTGGGTGTACCTGCGAGCAATCGCACGGCCATCGATGACCAGCTACCGATAACGATTCCCAGCGCCACGACCTAGGCTCAACAAAGATTCGTTACAGCGGTACTAAAAAGGTCGTAAGCCATTGGCTTGCGGCCTTTTTCATTATGGATTCAGCCTACCGACATTCATTAGAAAACTCTTGTTTTCAATCAAATCGCCAGCCTCACATTCCAAGTACGGTCAAACCCGCTGCCAGAACGAATAATCCAGAATGCAGAACAGACCTATTGGCAACTGTTTTCCTTACGCCAGTGGCACTAGCCAGTTCTGATAGCGCAGAGCAGATTCGTAAAAACTATCGAAATGGGCTTTTCTATACATCAATTATATACATTAGCTATCAAAATCATAAAAACAATTCATTTGAACTATGAAGACAAGAACGCCATAGTATTTAGCAAGCCCGGCTGCTGTTCGATGTTCCACTCTCCCCATCGGCAGCGGCCACCCCAAGCGCACACTTAAAGTACTCGAAAAAAATCTGGAGCCCCCATGGATATCGCAAGCTTAAAAAAACGTATTCCCGACTTCGCAAAAGATCTGCGTATTAATTTGTCGAGCGTGCTCAGCGCCGATGGAGCACCGGGTTTGAACGATGCCCAACGTCACGGCACCGCCATCGCCGTTGCTTATGCCCTGGGCGATCAAGACTTACTGCAAGCCGTGGAAACCAACGCAGGCGAAGACATCAGCCTGGAATACCGCAAAGGAGCGCGTGCGGCCTCGGCCATTATGGGTATGAACAATATCTACTACCGCTTCTTGCACTTAAGCAGTAACCCCGAGTACGGCCAATTACCCGCGCGTTTGCGTATGTCGGTGATTGGTAATCCGGGTATCGAAAAGGCCGATTTCGAGCTGTTCTCGCTAGCGGTATCGGCGGTGAATGGTTGTGGTTTGTGTGTCGACAGCCATGAAAAAGTGATTCGTCAACACGGCATCAGCGCTGAAGGTATTCAAAGTGCAGTGCGTATCGCAGCGGTTCTCCACGCCGTTGCCGCCGTGTTAAGAAACAACGCAAGCGACCAGGCCTTAGCCGCCGCCGCTTAAGTTAATTGAATACCTCCGCTTTACTCTCCCCACTCTGACGTCTTACCAACACATCGGAGTTCAAGCCGCTTAAAAGGACTTTAAGCGGCTTTTTTTATTGAATCGAGCCTAGCCTTCAATGAAGGCTAGGCATCAATCAATCCTCGTACCACGGGCAACGACCGCCACCGGAGCAACCACCACGTACTAAACGGTGGCGCTGGGCAAAGGAAGGGATACCGAAAATATCGTTTTCAGCCACCACCGAAATACGAGAGTTAGGGAAAAAGTTAGCTTGAATAAAGGTCTGAGTCGTATTGTACGTACCGATCAACTGACCATCTACATAAACTTTATATTCGTCTGCTCCAGGCGCATTGAAGCTCATAAAGCCACGGCTGCTAATGGAATTGAAACTACCAGAAAGCTCGATATTCACCTCAGGCGCGGTTTGGAAGCCACTCACAATGATATCGTTGCGATTTGGGCCACGGTTGTTACGCAGCATTTGAATGCGTAAATTCAAACCGGAAATC
>JAKSCJ010000202.1 GCA_022360675.1 Lysobacterales bacterium | reverse complement strand
TACTTGCTTACAAAAATTGGTTTTATTTACATCTAAGCACACGCTAATATTAGCCGCTTGGCTCTAAGCACCAGCGCCTTAATTCAGCCTTATCATAAAGTGTAAAAAATAGCGCTTATCAAAAAACACTGATCAAGAATCAATAAAAAAATACAACATTCGACACTTTAGAGAACACAACTATTTAAATGCTTAATACGATCGATATCTTCAATTCACAGCGGGCCCGTGTTCACTGATACCTATGTTTTAAGATAAAACCTTTATCCCATAGCGATTCGAGCCCATCAACTGCTGGCTGGCTTATGCCATGATTGAGCACCAACAAAAACCCGGCCCAATTCGCCATGGCACTCTTTGCCAGTGCTTTTGTAAGGTGGGTACGCCAATATAACCGCCAGATATAGCCATGGAGCGGCAGCATAAAGTTTGTTTATTATGAAACTTGATCCCCCATTGGCATTGTGTTTACCAGCAATGATGCCGTGGCTATCAAGTAGAGGCCAAAAGGCCCGTCGCTCACGATGCAAGTCATCGCAATAACAGCAATCACATTGAGCCATGCTTTGCCATTGCTACCAGCTCGGGCAAATGCTTTTGCAAATGGCGTCAGCATTGACGCCATCGCTGAATCACGAAATGCCCTGCCCGATCGAAGCGTCTGATCAAGGCATCCAATCGAAATACTCGATGAATCGGGGCAACTCGCTGCGGCGCAAGCTAGTGTTTTCGGCTCACAAAAACTTCCAAGCGCTCCCCTTCAATCCCTAAGTCGGCACGCTCAATGCTAACGATATCGGTCTGCATGCCGCTCATGGCATCCATGATTTCCACCGTGTCGTTGCCCCAATCGGTAATCACTAACGAACCTTTTTTATCGATCGGATTTCCGTGGTATTCGGCTTCGGCATGGTGAGCTATACCATTTGCGGTAGGGGTTACGCGGGAGAATGTCGCTAAGTGTGGTTTCCAGGGAATGGTGAACACATGAGCACCGCCGGGCTTTAAAACGCGAGCAATTTCTTGTAACGCCAGCGATGGGCGCAAAATATGTTCCATCACATCCTGACTGATAAACAGATCCACACTGGCATCGGCCAATGTCAGTTGCTCCAGATTTTCATTGCGAAAACCTCGATAAGACGTGCCCAGAGGCTGATTGGGGAAATAATGCGATGCCTCGTAGGCCCGACACTGCTGCTGTAGAACATCAGAAGCACGGCCACCCGGCGATGATTCGTGCATCGTTAAGTCACGCCACTGCGAAAACTGCGCTTCTAATACCCGATACAAGGCGCGCCAGCGCGGAATACTGCCGCATCGAACACAGCGATACTGCTCACGATTCCATTCGCCGTGGCGCACAAAGATGGTGTCTTGTGCGCACAGTTCGCAATGACCCGGTGCCGAGCCATAGTGCTCGGCACAGCGTTTTTGTTCGGTACTCAAAAGACTCTGCAAATCCTTTGCTGGTTCATCTGCTGGCCGAGTTCCAGCCAGCTTATTTTGTAAACCTTGCAGAATCTTCGATAAACCTAAACCCATAAATGATCTCCATTCACGTTGCCGCCTTCCGTAGTGCAACGGGAGCCAACCAACCCTTAAAGTTGCCTGGCGGAAATCAGAGACAGACCAAACAAAGAGACCGGCTTCTGGCTCCACCACGACTTAGTGGCTGGTGGTTGGCTGTTGTTGAAAAAACCAGCGAAACCCTTGATACACACTCATATGTAGCGCGGTGGCGTGATCTTCATCGGGTAAATAGTCGTAGCGGTGCTGTGCATCGCGCCAACCATTCATACGTAAAGCGCCCGATAATTTCGCTGCTGTCACCCGCATGACCGGATGTTCGTGACCCACCGATAAATACACCATGGGTCGAGTGCTTTGCTCTTTATGCGGTGCCAAAGCTTGCATGGCACCATTGGCCAAAGCTTGATCGTTCCACCACAAACTTGGGCTGACGATGAGGTAATGGGTGAATAAATCGTTTTGGCTCAGCAGCACTTTGCTGGCAAATAAACCACCTAAGGATTGCCCCACCAACAAACGGCGACCATCGGTGCGATATTGTTGCTCGACATAAGGCAGCAGTTCATCGGCAATAAACTGATGAAAATCATCGGCGCCACCGTGCTGCGGAATATCGGCTTGATCGGCCGCATTATCGCTGCGGGTGGTTAAATCGTGCTGGCGATCCACATTCGGAATACCCACCACAATGGCCTCAGGCATTTGCTGATAAGTACCGAAATAGCGCAGCAACGAGCTAATGTGGAGAAAATCTTCATCCACACCGCCATCAACCACCACAACCACCGGATAGTTTTGCTCGGCACTGGCGTAATTAGCGGGTAAGGCGATATTAATTGCGCGCTTTTGGCCCAATATTTTGGAGTTTAGCTGAATTTGCTGCCCCCACACCAAATCTTGACTGGCTACGTCTTGGTTTGGTGCATGCGCTGCCGCCATCTTCTCGCTGCTTAACTGAACGGCGGCTGAATTTGGCGCTGATGAATCTTCGGCGCTAACACTTGCAGCGCTCAGCAATGCACCAAGCAACAAAACACGTGCGCCCCCCCCATAAATGCTAGTCAAAACGCGGGGCGAGACGCCCGCAGTCTTCAATTTCTCCCCAAATGGTATCGATAACCATTGCCCCATCATGTGCTGTACTCCAAGATTTTTAATTGTTGATTGCATTCTTGTTTTGAACCCAAAGCCCACCGCAAAACAACTTTGGACTTATGGTTGCTCTCGACACGGGCTAGCCTTTTTTTTAAAAGCATGTTAGTATGCTCTGTTAACCCGCCCTGTAATTCAATTTTTCGGTTTTCCAGCCGCTTAATTTCGAGACGTTCATGAGCCAAGATGATATTGCTGGTGCAGACACCGGCTTCGGTGCCTTTAAGCTAAATTCAGCCCTACAACAGTCGCTGGAAGACCTGAACTATAGCGAACCCAGCCCCATTCAGGCGCGCACCATCCCCTTATTGATGGAAGGCCGCGACGTATTGGGCTTAGCGCAAACAGGCACGGGTAAAACAGCCGCTTTCGCACTGCCTATTCTGCAACGTTGGCAGCGCGAAATCAGCCAACCTCAAGCGCTAATTCTCGCGCCTACTCGCGAGCTGGCTATGCAAGTAGCCGAGGCGTTTAAATCGTACGCTAAACATATGCGCGGTTTTAAAGCCGCAGCCATTTACGGCGGCCAAGACATGCGTGCGCAGTTGCGTATGTTACGCCAAGGCGTTCATGTTGTGGTGGCCACACCGGGTCGTTTGATGGATCACCTGCGTCGCGGCAGCGTGGATTTCTCTGCGGTCAACACCGTAGTGCTGGACGAAGCCGACGAAATGCTGCGCATGGGTTTCCAAGAAGACGTGCAATGGATTCTGGAACACCTGCCTGAAGAACGCCAAACTGCGCTGTTCTCAGCCACCATGCCACCGGGCGTGCGCCGCATCGCCGAAGAATACCTCAATGAACCCGAGCGTGTGGAAATTGCCAGCAAGCAACGTACCGCCGAGCACATTGAGCAACATTTCTGCATGATTCCGCGCGGCTGGAACAAATTCCAAGCCCTGCAACGCACTTTAGAAGTCAGCAATGTCGACGCTGCTATCATCTTCGTGCGTACGCGTGGCGCTACCACCGAGCTTTCTCAGCAGCTGGAACAAAAAGGTTATCGTGCTTCTGCCATTAACGGCGACATGAACCAAGCCCAGCGCGAGCGCAGCATCGACGCCTTAAAACAAGGTCGTTTAGATCTGCTGGTGGCCACCGATGTTGCCGCCCGCGGTATCGATGTGGCGCGCATTAGCCACGTCATCAACTACGATCCACCGCACGATCAAGAAAGCTACATTCACCGTATCGGCCGTACCGGCCGTGCTGGTCGCAGTGGTCAGGCCATCATGTTCATCACCCCGCGTGAGCGCGGCGTGTTGCGCAGCATCGAGCGTGTTACCCGCACGCCTATGAAACCCATGGACCTGCCCTCTAATAAAGACTTAGCCAAGCATCGCCGCGATAACCTGATTCAACAGGTGGCCGACGATTTAGGCAAAATCGAAGACGTGGATTTCTACCGCCAAGTGGTTAAAGAAATCTGCCAGCGTCACCAAATGAGCCCCGAAGAGGCCGCCGCAGCGTTAATTTACCGTGTGCAAGCACAAAAACCGCTGCAATTACCCAAAGATGAAGCGCCACCGGCACGTACTCGCCGCGATCGCTTCGAGGGTGAGCACCGCTTTAGTGATCGCCGTGAACGTGGCGAGCGCGGTGACCGTGGTCGCAAACGCGAACGTGGTGGTAATCGCCGTCGTAACGATATGGACCTGGTTGCTTACCGCGCCGAGGTGGGTTCCGAGCACGAAGTGCGCCCTGGCGACTTAGTGGGTGCCATTGCCAACGAAACCGGTATTCATCCCGACTACATTGGCTCCATCCAAATTCGCGCCCGCCACACCATCATCGAGATGCCAGCCGATATTCCGAAGGATGTCTTCGATAAGCTGGGTAAAGTATGGGTGCGTAATAAGCCGCTGAAAATCCAACGCGATAGTGGCGAAATCGCCAACTTCAACGCACGCCCCCGCCGTTTCCGTGATCGTAACGAAAACGGTGGCGGTAACCGCGACGAGCGTTCCTTCAGCGAGCGCCGCCGTTCTAACAATAAAAATGGCGACAAACGCCACGCCAACAAAGGTCCGCGCGGAAAAAAGCCGGGCTTCGACGCTGACGCACCGCTACGTAAAGCGGCCGGTGCCGATTTCTAAACCACCAGCAGTTATGCTAGAAATCGATACCGCATAATCAGCGCGCAAAGTATCACTCCAACGCCGGGCACATGCCCGGCGTTGTTGTTTGTGGCCGCATAACATCCATTGCAGGTTTTAGCCTGGCCGACCAACTCAGTGTATCGACAGGAACCCAGGCTCCAGGCATGATGCCTTTCATCATTCCACTTCGCCGGGGGTTTTATGGTCGCAAATACACACAACAACACGCCAGAAAAAACCATAGGAAGCGCCTTTCCTAAGGCCATGCTATGGGGTTTTTCCTTACTCTCAGCCAGCCTATTCAGCACCCATTTAGCAGCTGCCGATGGCCCCACGTGGCGCACGCCCGACCCGGCACAAACCGTCTATTTAGATACCGACGCCGGTGGTATTGTCATCGAGTTAGCGCCACAACTGGCACCAAAAACCGTGGAGCAATTTCTACGTTTGGTACGCGATGGGTTCTACGATGGCCAAAGCTTTTATCGCGTGATCGATGGTTTTGTCGCTCAAGGTGGCGACGGTAGCGATTTAAACCGCGAGCTCAAACAACCCACCCTACCCGCCGAGGCCGAACTCAGCGCCCAGGCCATTCAAGATAAAAGCCAGTTTGTTAAAGTGCAGTCACCCGACTTCTACGCCCACAGCACCGGCTATTTACAAGGCTTTCCTGCCGCCCACGATGCCGAGAAAAAACGCTACTGGCCCATTCACTGCCCCGCCACCGTGGCCATGGCCCGCGACGACGACCCGGCCAGCAGCAGCACCGATTTCTACATCGTCATCGGCCAGGCTCCGCGTTATTTAGATCGTAATTTAAATATTTTCGGCCGTGTGATTTACGGTATGGATAATGCCCAGCGTATTAAACGCGGCCCCGCCGCAAGCAATGGCGTGTTCGACGATCACAGCCAGGCCAGTCAAATCCTAAAAGCCAGCGTGGCGTCAGATCTCCCCAAAGATCAGCGACTCGCCATTCAGATCGAAGACACCACAACCCCGGCCTTTCAAGAAAAACTTGAATCGCGCCGTCATCGCAACCATACCTTCTTTCACCACAAGCCACCGGCCGTGTTGGATATTTGCCAAATACCCATCGCGGTGAAGCTAGATTCCCCAAGCCAGTAATTGATGACGGTGGTTGATTCCACGGGATACTCGTTTCCCCACGGTATCCTTTTTTACGCTCAAGGAAAGAAGACATGAGTGCGAACCCCCAAGCGCCAGCGTCGCGCCCACCCTTACCGCCGTTCGACGAAGCCAGCGCTAAACAGAAAGTGCGCATGGCAGAGAACGGCTGGAACAGCCGTAACCCCGAAGCCGTTTCCATGGCTTATACGCCCGATAGTATTTGGCGTAATCGGGCCGAGTTCCTGCAAGGCCGCCCGGCCATCGTGGAATTTTTGACGCGAAAATGGCAGCGCGAACTAGAATACCGCCTCATCAAAGAACTCTGGGCCTACACCGATAACCGCATCGCCGTGCGTTTTGCCTACGAATGGCGCGACGATTCTGGCCAGTGGTATCGCGCGTACGGTAATGAGAACTGGGAATTCGACGAGAACGGTTTGATGCAGCATCGCATTGCCAGCATTAACGATTTACCCATCAAAGAAGAAGACCGCCTCTTCCACTGGCCCCAGGGCACCCGCCCCGACGATCATCCCGGATTATCGGAGCTGGGGCTGTAAAGCTGGGTTTGTCGTGTTTTCTTCAAAGAAGGTTTGTTGTATTCAATAAGCCTTCTTCAAAACCCACCCCACAGCATGGTGGCATAGCCTGCGCTAACCGCCATGCTCAAAATAATCGCCACAAAAGCCACTAATAACGGCCAGCGAAACAGCGAACGTAACAAAATCAATTCGGTCAAGCTGGCGCCTGCACTGCCGATAATCAACGCCATCACGGCACCAGCACCCACGCCTTTACCCATTAAAGCAGCGGCCAGCGGAATGACGGTTTCTGCGCGAATATAAAGCGGAATGCCCACTAAAGCGGCCACAGGAATGGCGAAGGGCTGATCAGCGCCCGTGTATTGAGCCAGGAGCTCATCGGGCATAAAGCCGTAAATGAGGCTACCTACGCTAATGCCCAATAACAGATACGGCAGCACCTTCAAAAAATCTTGCCACACTGAACGCCACAACCCTGCATAGCGGCTTGTTGGTTTCGTCGGCGCAGCGCTTTGGCTCGTTGAGCGATCAACACAAGTTTCGGTCGCTTCATTGCCTGTACTACAACCCGATGCACAAATAGGCTCGTCTTCCGCTGCCGTTAAGTGCTCCGCTCGAATAGTACGCTCAAAGCCGAAGTAGTACAGCAAGAAGCCACCAGCCACCGCCAATAGCAAAGCCACTACCACGTAGGTCGCAGCCAAGCGCGCACCAAAGGTTGCCACCAGCAGACCGATAATCACCGGATTCAACAAGGGCGAGGCCAATAAAAACACCATCATGGGGCCAAAGCCCGAGCGCGCACGAATCAAACCCTTCAGCATTGGAATCGTAGAACAACTACAGAACGGCGTAATCGCTCCGAGTAAAGCGGCAAAACCATAGCTGCGGCGGCGCTCCGAGCTTAAGTAAGCGGCAATCGTACGCTGGGGCACATGGCGCTGAATCGCCCCAACCAGCAGACTGATTCCTAAGAACAGCAAAGACAGCTCAAACGCTAAAAACACAAACATCGACAAAGTTTGTTGCCAGGAAGAAGACATCATAAAACCTATATTTCTAGAAACATCGAAATAAAGATTAAATTGCTCACCCAGCAGCTGTCAACTATAATTCTAGAATCATGGAAATAAGGAATCGATAATGCACCACGACGATGTGGCCGCCAGCTTGGCCGAACTGGGTAATAGCCACCGCTTAGCCATTTTTCGACTATTGGTGAAGGCTGGTTTTCCGGGTGCC
>JAKSCJ010000487.1 GCA_022360675.1 Lysobacterales bacterium | reverse complement strand
CGCCAACCAGGGCTTAGTGGTGGCCGAGATCGAGCTGAAAACCGTGGGGCAATATTTTCCGCAGCCTGCTTGGCTAGGTGTTGAAGTCACCGACGACTTACGCTACTACAATACCGAATTAGCTAAGCATCCCTGGAGTCGGTGGTCGTAACCCAGTGCCTCAAGTCCTAGTGCCTTGGGCGCCCTATTCTTAGAACCCCGGTCTTAGAGCCCCATTGCTTAGAGCCTGTGCCCCACGCTCCTTAATAAGCCCATAACCGATAACACGCAATAACCGAGCAAAACCCCATGCCAAATACGCAAGCTGATCCTTCATCGCACTTGATTCCCGGGCCCTTGATGATTGGCGTGGCTGGCCATGAATTAAGCCCTGGCGAACAACAAGCACTTCAACATCCGTGGGTGAGCGGGGTGACTTTGTTCAAGCGTAACTTCGCGTCGCGCCAGCAAGTCACCGCATTATGTGCCGCTATTCGTTCCAGCCGCCCCGGTCCGTTGTTGATTGCGGTGGATCACGAAGGTGGTCGGGTGCAGCGTTTTCATGACGACTTCACCCGCTTGCCCGCCTTGGGGCGCTACGGTGAACATTATCGTGATGAACCCCAACGTGCTTTAGATCACGCCTACCGCCATGCCCGTGTGACGGCAGGAGAATTATTGGCCTGCGGTATTGATTTAGCCTTTGCGCCGGTGATGGATCTGAATCGCGGTAGCGATGTCATTGGCGATCGCTCGTTTTCTGCTCAGCACGACGTTGTAACGGCATTATCGAGAGCTTTTTTGGCAGGTTTGAGCGATGGCGGCATGGCATCGGTGGGTAAACATTTTCCGGGCCATGGTTCGGTCAAGGCCGACTCCCACCACCATTTAGTTTGTGACGAACGCCCCTGGGATGCGCTGGCGGAAGATCTGCAACCCTTTCGTGAATTATCCGGGCAATTGGATGCCGTGATGATGGCTCACGTGAGTTATCCCCAGGTGGATGCCCAGGCGGCAGGGTTTTCTCGCCGCTGGATTCACAACATTCTGCGTCAAGAGCTGAAATTTGAAGGCGTAGTGATTTCCGATGATCTCGGGATGGCAGGCGCTGCTGAAGCGGGTGATCTCTTCGCACGCTTACAACTAGCCTTAGACGCCGGTGGTGATATCGCTTTAATTTGTGATGCCGATGAAAGCCAAAGTTTATTGGCAGCCATTGGTGATACACCGCTGACTCATGATGCCAGCGCGGCAGTGGCACGCTTGGCCGGGCGTCAACGGCCTGACTTGGCGGAATACGAGTTAGTTTCGGAATGGCGTCAATGGCGCAAACATCTGGAGGCACTGGCTCATGTTTGAGGTCTGGATCGAGCACTGGGCAAACAGCACCGGTTTAAAGTCGTGGATGCTTGAAGCCTTTGCCATCTTATTAATTGCCTTGGTGTTGGAATGGTTGGCACGGCGGGTGCTGCATCGCCTGCAAAAGCTGGCGGGTAAAACTAATAATCCCTGGGACGACGCCATCGTTAGCGCGGCGCGGCCGCCGTTGTCGTTGTTGATCTGGTGGATGGGCGTGAGCACCGCTGCGCGTGTGGTGGTGCCATCCGACAGCGAGAACGTGCTGTTCGAACAAGTTTTTCTGGGGGCGTTGCAACAACTGGGCTTTATTATCGCCTTAGGTTGGTATGCCATGCGTTTAACCAGCGCTATGGAAGTCAACCTGGTTAAACGCAACGGGCGCGATCACGAGCGCCTGGACGAAACCACCATCAATGCCTTGTGCCGCATTATTCGGATTGCCATCATCCTTACCACCACCTTGGTGGTGCTCGACACCTTGGGCGTCAGCATTAAGGGTTTATTGGCCGCCGGTGGTGTGGGTGGCTTGGCGGTGGGTTTAGCCGCCAAGGATTTATTCGCCAATTTCTTCGGCGGCCTGACCATTTTTATGGACCGCCCGTTTAAAGTTGGCGACTGGATTTCCTCTCCCGATAAAGACATTGAGGGAACGGTGGAAAAAATTGGCTGGCGGCAAACTACCATCCGGCGCTTTAATAAACGTCCGATTTACGTGCCCAATGCCACCTTCACCACGATTGTGGTAGAAAACCCTTCACGCATGACGCACCGCCGTATTTATGAGGTGATCGGCCTGCGTTACGACGATATCGAACAAGTGCGCGAAATTACCCGTGCTGTCGATGCCTTGTTACGTCGGCACGAGGCGATTGCCCACGATCAAATCATCATGGCGCGTTTCGATGTCTTTGCCGAGTCGTCGCTGAATTTCTTTATTTACTGCATGACCAAGACCCGCGACTGGGCCGAGTACCACGCCGTTAAAGAAGATGTCTTGCTGCTCATTGCCGATATCATCGAGCAACATGAAGCCGAGATTGCCTACCCCACCTCGCGCATGTTGCTAGAGCCCCAAGATCCCGAGCTGCAAGAAGTCCTGAAAAACGATATCGCTTCCTAAGGCGTGTTTGTTGAGTAGGTGCTCTTGGCAGCAGCAAAGTGAAAATGAATAACGCCCACTGGCCGTAAATTTGGCGAGTGGGCGTTTTGTTAATGCGCTTAAATTGAATGGCCTAAGGCCACCGTTCGTTCAACACGATCAACGGCAGGCTAAGCAGCGGCGCCATTCCCCAGAATTGAACTGAATACAGGTGACACTATGGCTACCATTGGTCTTATCGCTGGCAGCGGAATGCAAGGCTGGCATGAGCAAAGCATTGAACAACAGCCTATCGACACGCCCTATGGCCCGCCTTCGGCAGCTATTGAGCGTTTTGAGTTGAATCAGGTCACCGTGCATCAGGTGGCGCGCCATGGCCAGCCGCATACCGTTCCGCCGCATCGGGTGAACTACCGCGCCAATATCTGGGCGCTGAAAGAACTGGGCTGTGAGGCCATTGTGGCGGTGAATACTGTGGGTGGTATTAACGCAAACATGGGGCCGGGCACCTTGTTGGTACCGGATCAGATTATCGATCTGACCTGGGGGCGAGCGCAGAGCTTTTGGGATAGTGCCGATGACGAACCGCGTCATGTGGACTTCACCGAACCCTACGATGCAGCGCTTCGTCAACAATTGTTACACGCCGCCGAGCACGAAAGTTTGGCCATGCACGATGGCGGTGTGTACTTAGCCACCCAAGGGCCGCGCCTGGAAACAGCTGCCGAAATACGTCACTACCGGACCATGCAGGCCGATGTCGTGGGCATGACAGGCATGCCAGAAGCCGCACTAGCACGTGAACTCGGCATTCCTTTCGCTGTTATCGGCGTAGTGGTTAATTGGGCTGCAGGGCTTGCTGGCCCTACCTTAGACTTTATTGAGATTGAACAGCAGCAGAAGACTTGCATTCGGCAGGTGGCTCGTGTAATTTGGCGTTTAACAAACGAACTGACAAAAATTGTCACTTATCAGCAATGAATGTCAGATCAGCAAACGTTTGATAAAGGCATTGGCGAAGCAAGAAGTTTCGCCACATGGCGCAAAAAAGCAAAAACAACCAGCAGATATAAAGCCCCCCAGCTGCGAGGACTAGGAGGGCCGCCACTAAATAACTGGAGCGGCATCATGGAAGGAACTCTTACACTCTCTACCGCTGGCTTGACCAGCAAAGACCATACGGTATTGAAGTCGCTGTTCTCTTTGGTTGAACGCGATTTGGACAAAAACTGGCGCTTAACTCCCGAGGCAGATGGTGACATCTTCCTGGTGGACGTCGATTCCGACGACGGCCGCATGTTGTGGGGCCAGCTCAGCAATACGCCTGGTCACAAATGTGCAGCGGTAACTCGCGATCGCGCATTTGACGCCCCGCACTTATTGCACAAACCGCTGCGCCGCCGCGAATTGCTGCAATTACTCAACGAATACGCCGTCGCTTCTTTTGGCCCTGCCGAAGAAGACGCATGGCTGCCTTTGGCTATGAGCCACAAACCCGATCACTACACCTTAGCTGAGCATCTGCGCCGTCGCAGCTGGACCAGCGGTGTGTTGCTGCGCCGCGCTGGCGCGCCGGATTTAGTTCTGGATCCGGGTTCAGGCAG
Source organism: Lysobacterales bacterium (assembly GCA_022360675.1). GTDB lineage: Bacteria > Pseudomonadota > Gammaproteobacteria > Xanthomonadales > Wenzhouxiangellaceae > JAKSCJ01. The sequence goes on along the minus strand of JAKSCJ010000487.1, from coordinate 54 downwards.
CTGGTATGCCGATGCTGAATTAAGCAGCTTGGCCTCGTACCTGAATCAAGAAAT
>JAKSCJ010000050.1 GCA_022360675.1 Lysobacterales bacterium | reverse complement strand
GAAGAACAAAAACGCGAAATCAAGAAAAAATACGGCGTCGAGCGGGCCGTACGCGAGGCACCCGCGCGCATTGAATGGGTGTGTATCGATCTTTTAAAGCATTATCGCCAGCACATTCAACCCAACGGTTTTAAAGCCATGATTGTGGTGGGCAGCCGCCATGCCGCCACGGTATTTAAAAAAACCTTAGATAACCTGGGCGCGCCACCCTCAGAAGTAGTGATTAGCGGCAAACACAACGACGAAGCCTATATAGCCAAATACACCAATAAACGCCAACAAGAACACATCATCCAGGCTTACAAAAAACCCTTTGGTGACGATCCAAAAGACAACAACAACACCGCCTTTATTATCGTTGCCGATATGCTGCTCACCGGCTTCGACGCACCCATTGCCCAGGTGATGTATATCGACCGTCCGTTGAAAGATCACACGCTTATGCAGGCCATCGCACGGGTGAATCGCACCTACAAAGGCAAACAATGCGGCTTTGTGGTGGATTACCACGGCCTGGCCGATGCCCTGAGTGATGCCATTGATCAATTCAGCAGCGACGAGGTAGCAGGCACCTACTACAGCCTAAAAGACGAAATCCCACGCCTCAAAGCGGCCCACACCCGGGTGTTGAATTGCTTTAAAGACATCAAAGAACGCACAGTTGAACGCTATGTATTGGCGCTAAAGAGCGAAGACCTACGCTCGCAATTTGATATCGCGTTTAAAACCTTCGCCAAACAGTTAGATATCATTCTGCCCGATACTTCGGCCAAGCCTTTTATCGACGACGCAAAATTCTTCGGTAAAGTGCATCACAGCGCAAAAAATCAATATCGCGACGAAGGCCTAGATATCAGCGATGCTGGCGAAAAGGTGCGTCATCTAGTCGATAATCACATCATCAGCACCGGCGTTGATCCAAAAATTCCACCGGTGGACTTACTGGCGGCTAATTTTAAAGAATCCATTGCTCTTAATCGCTCGGAGGAAAGCCGCGCTTCTGAGATCGAGTCGGCCATTAAGCATCATATAACGGTGAATTTGGAAGAAGATCCCGAATACTACCAATCGTTAAGCTTGCGCCTGCGCGATATTATCGAACGCACCGAGGGCAAGTGGGATCTTCAACTGGAGTTACTGCTCAAAATGGTCAACACCATCGAGAGCGAACGCCAACAAACCGCCACCGATCTTGGTCTCAGCGACACCGAATTAGCCTTTTACAATATTCTCATCGCAGAAGTGGGCCGCTTAACCCAAACCTCGCCCACACAAGATAGCCAAGAGATACAAGTACAGGATGAAGAGCCACACCAAGCCATTATCGAGGCCACAAAAAGCTTAGTGAACATCTTGAACGAAGCCACACAAATCGTCGATTTTTTCAACAAGCCCGACGAAATCAAACGCATGAAAAAGACCATCAAGCGCACTATTCTCGACAGTACCTTCGGCGATAAAGCCATTGTGCCCGCCGTGCAAGAACGCTTTATGGAACTGGCCAAAGTACGCTTTAAATCCCACGCCCAAGCGTATAGCTAGGTATCTCAGCACCCACACCCAATATTAACGAGTAAAGATGAATCCAGCCATCGCCCACAGCGCCGACGAAGCCACAAGGCATGAAGCTCAAGAGTACATTCAGTGCGCCAGCTTTATCGCGCAAGTGATTCGCACCCAGCGCAGAAAAACTGCCGATATTCGGGTGGAAGAAGGGGTGGTGTCGATCGCGGTGCCACTGGATTTAGAACCGGCAAGAATTCAGCAAGTCTTAAACAGCAAGCGCCAATGGATTCTGCAAAAGCTCGCCCTGCACCGCCAAGCCATGCCTGCCAGCAGCAAGAGTTTCGTCTCGGGTGAGTCCTTTCCTTATTTAGGGCGTAACTACCGCCTAAAAGTCTACAGCGGCTCGTATCAACCCGCTAAGCTCATTCAAGGCCGCCTTGAGGTTTTTGTTCCCCAAGGCAGCGAGCAAGCGCATAGGGTTCGTAGTGCCTTAGTGCGCTGGTATCAACAGCAAGCACAAAACAAACTCCCCAATAAAGCCCAGCGCTACGCCAAACTCATGGGAGTTACACCTCAATATATCGGCATTAAAACTTTTAAATCCCGCTGGGGTAGTTGCCACGGCAACGGCCATATCGATTTTAATTGGAAGATCGTCCTGGCACCCAACCGCATGGTAGATTACGTCGTCGTTCACGAACTCAGCCACCTCAAACACCACGATCACTCCCCGCAATTCTGGCGCGAAGTCGAACACATCATGCCCGATTACCTAGAATGCAAAGCGTGGTTAAAACATAACGCGGCGCAGTGTGAGCTGTAGCCTTACATAACGGCCTGATCGGCTCGATGGCCTAATCCAAACCCAACACCTGCTCCACCGGAATAATCTCAAAGTCGTGCATTTGGTTTAGGTAATTTTCAAAATAAGGTTTATGGCTAGAACCCACCAAAACCAAAACTTTGGCATTGGGGTTTAACGCGGTGGCTTCGACCACATTCGCTGCCATGCGCAGTCCCCTTACCTGCCACCAGGCCAGATAACGTCGGGCTAGGTTATTGCTGTCTGTGCGTTTGGCAACTGCGCCAAAGTCTAAATCGACGGGTGATTGTTGGCTTGATTCATCGTTTAGCGAAAGAAAGTACTTCACCAAGCCTTCGAGGCTGCCTAACAGTTTTTGTCGCGCTTCTTCATTGCTCTGGTTTTGCTCTCGACTGGCCTGCCAAACCGAACCGACAATATCCCATAGTTCTTCAGGTGCATTGTGGTAAACGATATCGGCCGTGTGATCATCCATGGGATGTAAATACTTTAAGCCGAGCCTGGCACCGAGTTCAGCGGCAATAGATACCGTTTCGTTAGACGACGATAAGCGTTTATCTAACCAAGCTTTCAGTTCTTCGTTAATACCATCGGTGGCAATTCTTTCTTCTTCAGTTAATTGCATCCATTGCAAGGTAGCTGAATCGGACCAACCCGAGGCAAAGAAAAACGCGGCCATATTTCTTCGCTGTGCGGGCGTGGGGTTTGCTGTGTTTTCCGATAAATACGCGTACGATTGCGATAAGGCTTCGTCGGTACTCACACCTAACGATTGCAACATGTACTCGGGGTCCCAGCAATAGTCATCCCAAGTTTGGCCGTAGATGCTTCGGTATTCCTTCAAAATACCGCAGGAAATACCACTTTGCGATTCCACCGCAATAATATCCGGCGCAAAGCCTTCCAGCTTATCAATAAGCAGGCTTAAATGCGCCTTCGGAACTAGCTCCGACATACCACCCAAATGCGCAGTACCCAAAACCATCACCTGAACCGGCCCACCCGCGAGACCCTGCTGAACCCCCGACATATCAATCGCCGGCTCATTCACAGAATGATCGAAAACCGTAGCGGAGGCATTCGATAGTTCTACTTTAGAAACAGAATGATCTTCAGCACAGCCCAGTAGACAAAAAGCCAAAACAACAGCACCAGCCAAGCGAATAGCCATTTCAACTCCTAAAATTTAGACTTCGTGTGCAATGGTTAATCGAAAACCATTGAATACACAGTGATTTTTTACATTAACGGAATTTAGCAAGATTATTGAGAGTGTACTAGGTGTAGTTAGTCATACATCGTAACTAAGCCACCAGCTTATCGGCAAAACATTTTGTTATTGCAAAGCAAGAAGCGAACCTATCATCTTTACCTAGGGAAAAACTGGCCAACTTATATAATGAATTCGGAAATGAGTACTTTGGCCAATACTAAATTCAAAGATTAACTGAAACATAAGAAAAGCTGAAAAAATAAAGGCAGTCTGAGTTCGATCTCATCCCCCCAACAACAAAACCAAAACCCCACTCAAAGCCAAAACAATCCCTAAAACCTTCCTTAGGTTCAATGGCTCTTTAAGAAATAACCACGCCATAATGACGATGAATACGGCGGCGGTTTCGTTAAGGATGGAAGCGATGGAGGCTTGGGTGTAGCGGTATCCGGCCAGCCAGAAGACCATGGAAAGATAAGTGCCCAGTACGCTGCCGCTGATGAGGTAGATCCAGGGTTGTTGGCTGAAGAAGTGGCTGGGTTTGAAGATGCTAAGAGTGTGAGTCCATTCTTTACGCCAGGTCATGGCGATGAGCATACCGGCGGTGCCTGCCATGAGGCGTAGTGTTGTGGTCCAGAAGAACTCATGTTGCTCGAGGATTGCTTTCACCATGATGATGCCGGTGGCCATGAGCAATACTCCGCCTGCGCCAAAGGCCACTCCGGTGATTAGATCGGCCTTGCTGATGTCTTCTTTTCGGTGTTTCCAGGTCACCAACAAGATACCGCCTAAGACCAAGACAAAGCCGGGATACTGCCACGCACTTAAGCGTTCGCCCAAAAATAGCATCGACAACAGCACCATCATGGGGCTGTATAAACTGGCTACCACACCGGTGCGAGCAGCACCTAATAATTGCAGAGCGCGTAGATACCAAGTGTCGGCAATGGCAATACCCACAT
>JAKSCJ010000230.1 GCA_022360675.1 Lysobacterales bacterium | reverse complement strand
TAGTACATCATGCCCAAGAAACCGGCGGTGAGGAAAAAGCCTACAGCGTTATGGCCATACCACCACTGCACCATGGCATCTACCGCACCGGAATACACCGGATACGATTTCCACAAACCGGCGGGAATCGCCAGGTTATTCACAATATGCAGCACGGCAATGGTGATGATATACGCACCAAAAAACCAGTTCGCCACATAAATATGTTTGATTTTACGCGTTGCGATCGTGCCGAAGAAAACAATGGCATACGACACCCACACCACAGTGATGAGTAAATCGATCAACCATTCGGATTCGGCATATTCCTTACCCTGGGTAATGCCTAATGGCAGTGTAACGGCAACCGCAACAATAACCGCTTGCCAACCCCAAAAGGTAAACGAAGCAAGCTTTGGTAAGAACAAAGGCACATGGCTTGTACGTTGCACAGTCCAGTAAGAGGCTGCAAACAACGCTGAACCACCAAAGGCAAAAATCACAGCATTGGTATGCAATGGACGTAGACGTCCGTAACTCAGCCAAGGCAGGTCAAAGTTCAATGCAGGCCAGGCTAACTGTGCGGCGATAAATACGCCTACAGCCATGCCGACAATGCCCCAAATCACCGTAACAATGGCGAATTGGCGCACGACTTTGTCGTTATAGATTTGTGTGTCTGCCACAGACAACCCCTCCAGGATAGGTTAAGAAATAATTATCTGCATTCCGTACCGAAGAGGTTTTGATTGAGGTCAATGAAATGTATAGGGTTTAATTTGATGGTGTTTTATCAGGTATAAAAGCCTTCAACAAAACAAATGACTAGTAAACGAAGTCTGTCATTAGTTTTTTTATTGCAAAGCCAATAAACACCTTGGCTATCAAGCCTTAAACCCTGGCCTTTATGGTGGCCTTTGTTTGTTTAATGTGCGGTTTATTATCGTCAAATGGTGCTGCACTTACATCATAGCAAAAAGCTTTGTCATACATGTTCACAAATGCCTGCAAACAAAGCCCTTATAGAATCATCACTTAGCATAAACAGCACCCGATCCGTTTACTTATAAATCACCATAGCAACCATTAAGCCACACAAAAACACTACAAAAAACCACACATCAATGCTTGACGTAAGCCTTCGGTCCTGAAGCTCAAACCGTGAAACTTAATGGCTAATGATCATCAATAACAATGTCGCATAGCCATTGTTTAAGCCATGCATAAAGTCTGGTTAAAAAAGCTTGAGTAATGAGTCTGTTTAAAAGCACATTTTTATAACGCAAATAATAAAGATTCTTATTTGCATTTGCAACCCAGTACTTCTGACGACCACTTTTGACGAATACTTTGTGATGGGTTACACCAAAATCACTAAATCTGACTCAAGCAAAGTCTCATCGTACTTAAATATAAAAAAAGCCCGGCATAAAACCGGGCTTTTTAGTCACTCAGTGTTGTGCGACTACAGCATGATGATTTAGCTGTTATCACCATCGAGTAAATCACCCAGGCCGCCCAGAATCGAGCCTTCGCCTCGGCTACCACCACTTTGCGGTGCATAGGCAATGATACGGCCGGCTAAACGTGAAATTGGCAGCGACTGCAACCACACTTTACCGGGACCACGCAGGGTGGCAAAGAACAAACCTTCGCCACCAAAAACGGCTGACTTCAGCTTGCCCACGTATTCAATATCAAAATTCACCGAGGGCGAATAACCCACCACACAGCCGGTGTCTACACGCAGCATTTCACCGGGTTCCAGCGTTTTTTCCACCAATGCACCACCGGCGTGCACAAAGGCCATGCCGTCGCCCGTTAAGCGCTGCATGATAAAACCTTCGCCACCAAATAAAGCAGTGCCGATTTTACGCTGGAAGGCAATGCCTAAAGACACGCCGCGTGCTGCGCATAAAAAAGCGTCTTTTTGGCAAATAAACTCGCCATTCATTTCGCTTAAATCGATGGGGACGATTTTACCCGGATACGGTGCGGCAAACGCCACCCGCAATTTGCCGCGGCCTTCGTTATGAAACACGGTGGTAAATAGCGATTCACCCGTTAACAGACGCTTACCCGCGCCCATTAACTTACCCATAAAACCACCGTCTTGTTGCGAACCATCGCCGAAGACGGTATCCATCTGGATGCCGTCTTGCATCATCATCATGGCACCGGCTTCACCCATGGCGGCTTCGCCTGGATCCAGCTCGATCTCCACATACTGCATATCGTCGCCGAAGATTTCATAGTCAATTACGTCCATTGCCATGGTTGGTTCACCTTATGATCATCGTTGATAACTGCCAGCTTATGCTGTGATTACTCGCCATTGGCTACAGACGTGCTGCGCCCCAAAACACCAATGGGAATCCGGCTAATTTTTCCGGATTCTATCATTGGCCTACGTAAGCCACACCGGCCGGGCGTCATGCTTGCCAGCACTAGGTACGATTATTATTTGGTCAGTGCTTATTTGGCCGATGACTATTCGGGTTGGGCGTCCAGCACCAGTTGGTTCATCTCGGGGTATTGCAAAGCATCGTCGGGGCGCGGCAGCCACTGACCCTGGTGATAACTCTGCATGTAGTGGCGTGCATGATAAAAAGCGGTGAGAAACGGACCACTGCCCGCACTGACCCTTTTCACACCCATTTGAGCCAGCTCCTGATAACTGGGTAAGCCGGGCAGGGCCAGCACATTGAGTGGCACATTAATAACGTCGACCGCTTGTTGAATTTCGTCGGCCGCCAAAATGGCTGGAATAAACACACCGCTGGTGCCTGCCTCTTGATAACGCAGTGCACGCGCCAAGCTTTCTTGCAGGCATTCATCAGGCGCTTTGAGTTGATGCAGATACACATCGGTGCGGGCATTAATAAAGAAGCCACGTGGGCCCAAAGCATCACGAATGGCCTTAATTTTGGCAATCAGTAGCTCGGGAGCTTCGTCGCCATCTTCCAGATTGATGCCCACCACACCCAGTTCGGCTAGCTCCAGCACTAATTTGGCCACTTGGGCCGGGTCGTCGCTGTAGCCCGCCTCTAAATCCACCGACAAGGGCAAGGACAACACCCGTTGAATGCCAGCCACCGTATCCAGTAACTCGGCATGCGGCACCAATGTGCCATCGGCATAACCGCGGGCCCAGGCCACGCCAGCGCTGCTGGTGGCCACCGCCTTGGCACCCGCGTTTTGGCATAGCAAGGCACTGCCCGCATCCCAGGCATTGGCCAGCACTAAAGGTTGGGCCTGTTGATGCAGGGCGGCGAAGATATCAAATGGGGTTTGGCTCATGAACGGATTCCTTGATCGTCGAAAGCTGAAAAAACAAAAAAGGCATCATGCCCAAGCTGTACAGCCAGCTCTAGCCAAATGCGGACAGCATAGAAAATAAGCCTAAGCAGTGCTTTACTAAGCGCTATCGCAAACCCAAGCCCCATGTGCGCCCAGTCCATGAGTACTTCAGTGAACACCTTTGAGCAGTTTTTAGCCATCAGCAGCTTTGCCCAGCTCTGCCAAAGCCGTTGGCCCGATGCCTGTGCGGCGTTGCGCGAATTGGGCGCACTGGACCACGCCACACCAGAACCGCTGGCTCAGTATCTGAACACCAATACCCCAGACGACTGCGCCCATGCTTTGCGCCGTTTACGCCAACTGGCCTGCTTACGCATTGCTTGGCGCGATATCAGCGGCCAGGCAAGCTTTCAGCAAAGTTGTGACGAACTCAGCCAGCTAGCCGATCACTGTCAGCAACTCGCTTTAGCCCAGGCCTTGACCACGGTTGAAGAAAAATTTGGCGCTTTAAGCAGCCTGGACGACAAACAAACACCACCAAGCTTGTGTGTGTTGGCCATGGGCAAATTGGGCAGCCAGGAGTTAAATTTCTCATCCGATATCGATGTCTTGTTCGTTTACTCGGGTGCAGGGCAAACCCAAGGGCGGCGCAAGCGCAGCAGCAGCGAGTACTTCACCAAGGTAGTGCAGGAGTGGATTGGCTTGCTAGATCGAGTCAACGAATATGGCCAGTGTTACCGGGTCGACACCCGTTTGCGGCCCTTCGGCAGCGCCGGTGCTTTATGTTGGAGCGCCGACGCCTTAGAGCATTACTACCAGCGCGAAGGGCGCGATTGGGAGCGCTTTGCCTGGTTGCGTGCACGGCCTGTGGCGGGTGATTTGGCGTTGGGCCATGCGCTCATCGAACAACTACGGCCTTTTGTTTTCAGGCGTTATCTAGACTACGGTTTGTTTGAAGGCGTGCGCCGGATTCGTAATGAAATCGAGCAAGAATCTCTGCGCAAAGGTCGACAACAGCACTTAAAGCTCGGCCCTGGTGGTATCCGGGAAGTGGAATTTTTGGTGCAAAGCCATCAAATACTGCGCGGTGGGCAAGTGCCGTCACTGCGCCAGGGCAATACCTTAAAGAGCCTCACCGCCTGCCAGCGCGAAGGTTTAATGAGCGCCACCGAGGCCGAACAACTCAGCCAAGCCTATGTGGCCTTGCGCACGGCCGAAAATCGCCTGCAAATGCTCGATGACCAACAACGCCACGAACTTCCCCAAACACCCGAAGAGCAAGCACGGCTGGCTACGCTCATGCAGCAAAGCTGGCCTCAGTTCATGGCCCAACTGGCTCAGCACCAACAACAAGTGCAACAGCAGTTCAGCGCTTTATTCCAAGAGCCACAAAACCAACCAGAGCCCTTGAATCTTAACTTTGAGGACGACAACGACAACCACAATATTGCGCAGCTACAAGCGCTGGGCTTTGATGGGGAGCGCGCTTGGCATTTATTGCGCGCCCAGCATAATAAATTACGCAGCTTCGATTTAAGCCACGAAGCCTGGCAGCGGGTGCATGCGTTTCGCCCACGGCTGCTGCAAGTCATCAGCGAGCACCAATCCGATATCAGCTTGTTGGATCTGTGCCTCGATTTACTCACCACCGTGGCACGACGCAGCGCCTATTTGGCCTTATTGCTGGAAAAACCCTTGGCCTTACAGCGCATGGTGGATCTCTTCCAGCACAGCGCTTTGGTGGCCCAGTGGGTGCAGTATCAACCCAGTTTATTAGATGATCTCATCCATCCCACCGAACAACTACCCAAGCGCGAGCACATTCAACAACAACTCAAGCGTCGCCAACGCAGCCAAGATGACGACGAAAAACGCCAAGAATCGCTGGCTCGCACCCAGCATTCTGTGCGTTTGCAAATCGCCATTGCCGCCCTCACCCAAAACGCCGAAACCATTCCCGTGCAGCGCTCGCTCAGTGTGCTGGCCGAGTGTATTGTCGAACATATTTTGCAGCACCTTATAGAAGGCCCTGGCGAGGCGTGCGGGTTTTGCGTCATTGCCTATGGCACCTTAGGCGCAGCCGAGATGCATTATGAATCGGACTTGGATCTCGTTTTTTTATACGAGCCCCAGCGCATGGACGAGCGCCAAGCCACGCGCTTAGCACGGCGCATCATTCATTGGTTATC
>JAKSCJ010000475.1 GCA_022360675.1 Lysobacterales bacterium | reverse complement strand
GCCAAACAGCAAGACAGCTCGCGTTTTGTTGAGCTAAGGTGCGGGTTAATTCGATTCGGTGTTTGAAATGCCAGTTGGTGATCGTCTCTACTTTGACAATACCTGGGCTATTGGTGCCGCTTTGGGTTAACTTGAGTAAAGCCTCTACACCTGGAATATCGCTCGCTCTTTGCTCGGCACTTAACTTCTGCAACTGTTGCGCTAGCTTGTTTTTCCAACTTTCATATTCTTGTAAGTAGGCACAATACTGAGCGATGTGCTCAAATAATAATGGCTCCGCCTCATCACGCAACGCTAACAAAATCGATAATGGGTCGACTTTGTGGGGTTTTTCGATTGCTGTGTGATCGATTTGGCGTGCTTGGGTGCCCATAAGCGCACTAACTTTGTAAAAGTTAAGCCTTACTATAGCCGACTATCACACCCCATGCTGCCTTACTGCTAACGTTGTTATTTGTAAATCTATCTTGCTTGCTTAATTTGAATTAAAAATTAATGCTAAAATAATTCTGGATAAGTGTTCGAAAAATGAATCCATAGCAAAACTAACCTCTAGGTGCTTCGCTTTACTCGACCTTTTTTAAGGATAAGTGTTTTATGAGTAGGTACTTAGCGCTTGTATTGTTGCTGTTGTCATCCTCCGGGTTGTGGGCGGCCACCATCGTGGTTGGCACGACGAACGATGTGGTCGATGCAGGAGATTGTTCCACCTTAACCATCCCAGGCTTAGCCGCCAGTTCCGGCAACGATGGTCAAATCAGTTTGCGCGAGGCGGTCTGTGCGGCCAACGCTTCAGCTGGAGCCGATACGATTCAGTTAACCGCCGGTGTGTATTCGCTATCGTTAGGCGCGGCGGGGGAGAACTTAAACGAAGCCGGCGATCTCGACGTGTTAGAGAGCCTCAGTATCATCGGTGCCGGGCCTGCGGATACCTTCATCGATAACGCAGTGGGCGACCCGATGGTTGCTGGTGATGGCGACCGTATTATTGAAGTGGGGCCAGGTGGACTTGGCGGTATCGATTTTGTTTTGCAAGACCTTACACTACGCGGCGGTGACGTGAGCTGCGATGGTATTGGCTGTCAAACCGGTGCCGGTGCTTTGCATTACGATAGCGATGGCGTTTTTCATCTCTTGCGCGCAGGTATTGATGGTGCACAAACCCAATGTACGGGTGGGTGTTGTGGCCACCGAAACAATGTGGCAGGCATAGCTGCCAGGAGTCCGAGCGATCTCATTATGGAAGACACTTTTGTGCGCAATACCTTATCGAGCTGTACTGAAAACAGCGAGCCTGCTTGTATGGATACGGAGTTTTACAGCTGCATTGCTGGCCCGGGCGTGTTACTGGTGGGTGACAACGAATTTGGTATTAACGCGATGAATGTGCGTATTCATAATACGGTTTTCAGCGAGAACCAAGTGCTTTGCGAAGGCACGCCTTGCGGTGGCGAAGAGATGGTGATCTTCAGCAATAACATCGACGAGATTAACGCCGAAATTACTAACTTCAGCATGACCAATAACCGTATCCATTGTGCTGGCTTCGATTGCGATACCGACGAGATGTTTCAAATGAACTCGGATGTTGTACAGGGCACGTTTACCAATTGGTTATTTGAAAACAATGAGTTGAGCTGCGACGGTGAGAGCTGCAATGGCGACGAGATGATCTCGATTAACGGCTCCACCGCCGTGGATATTGTGTTTAGCGACAGCCAAATCATCAATAACGATACCCACTGCGTAGGGTTTGATTGCGATACCGATGAGTTTTTCCAGTCGGATAACGACGGCGACAAAATACTGCGCAATATTCTGGTGGCGAATAACCAACAGAGCTGTACCGGTGGCGAGTGCGATACCGATGAAGTATTGAGCACCTGTTGTTCGCCAGGGCATAAATTGCTCGATCGCCTACGCTTTATTGGTAATCATCGGTTTTGTGATGGCGACGGCTGCGATACTCAGGGAACTTTGGTGGTGGGTGCAAACGATAATGATGCCGGTCAAACGGTGACGGTTCGCAATACCATCATTACCGATAACCAAGCCAACTGTAATGGTGCCAACTGCGGTTGTGATGCAGGAGGGATTCGCTTCTCGGGTGACTCAACGGCGCACTTTTTAATTGGCAGCAGCGTTTTTGCTAATCAATCCATTGGTGATGATGTGCCCGATGGCGATCAACTGTGTGCCCGGCGCTCTACCGGCGGTATTTTGAATGAAACCGATAATTTAACCATCATTAATACCACCCTGGCCGATGGTGTGGCTGTTGGCTCTGGCGCTGCTTTAGTGAACTACGGAACCGTGCGCCTACGCCATGTGACCATCACCGGCAATGAAGCAAACCAAGACCAAGATGGTGTTGGTATGGGTGGCGGTATTTGCAATAACCAGGTGGTTGATGGCAACGCCAGTTGCAGTGGTGAAACAGGAAGCAGCGAGGCCGACGCTGTACTCATCATGAGCAACACGGTAATCGCCGACAATATCGATCATGGCAGTGCGGCGAATTGTAGTGGAGCCGTGACTTCTGAACGCTTTAATGTGTTATCGGACGCGGTGGGTTGCCAGATCGATGGTGAGTTCGATGTCTTGCCGCCACTGTTGGGCGCTTTGCAAGACAATGGCTGTAATGCACCTCAAGGTGATGGTTCTTGCGTTCCCACACGAATGCCTTTGGCCGGCAGTCCTTTAATCGATAAAGGTAGCTGTAGAGACGATAGCATTGGTTTTGATCAACGAGGTTTTTTCCGCCCCTTCGACGATCCTAATGAAATCGATCGAGACGATGCTTGTGATATTGGTGCAGTGGAAGTAAACCCCGATCATATTTTTGCCGATAGCTTAGAAGCTTAAATTTACTCATAGCTCTCGGTCATTTTACGAAGGCCCAACAGTTAGACTTTCTGTTGGGCCTTACTTTTATGTTTTCTGGATTTAAAAAAATTAGTAACCAGAATGGTTGTTGTTACGTCTATTGTGCGTCTTTTTAAGTATTTCGGGCGGTTGGAATAGGCTATGCAACAAGTATTAGATTCAACGAATGCGGCGCGCAAGACTAAATATCATTTAGGCGTTCATGCTCTGGCTGTGGCTTCTTTTTCGTGGTTGTGGGCGGCAACAGCGCTTGCTAGCCCGAAGGAACCAACAGCACCGCAAGCCGCAAATTTCAGTAATCTACTGCGTTCTCGAGTGGTGACCAGCGAGACTATTCCTTATCAAAAACTCGCGGCCCGCATGGCGCACTACGGTGTGCCCGGTGTGGCCGTGGCGATTATCGAGAATGGTGAAGTAGTCTTCGCTCAAGGCTACGGTGTAACGCAACAGGGTAGCGATGAAGCGGTTAATGCCGATACGCTGTTTTCGGTGGGTTCGGTGAGCAAGATGATCACGGCTGCTTTGACCTTAAAAATGGCAGAGCAACAACAAGTCGATCTTAATAACGATATCCGCCCACAGTTAGCGTCGTGGCGTTTACCAGAATCAGAGTTTATGGCCGCCGACGGCATGAATCTCCGCATGCTGCTTTCCCACACCGCCGGTTTAAATATCCATGGTTTTGCCGATTATCAACCCGGCGAAGCCTTACCGAATGTGCTGCAAACCTTAAACGGCGAACACCCGGCTAAGAATGAAGCTTTAACGTTAGTCAGCCGCCCGGGTGAGCGCTATCGCTATTCGGGTGGTGGTTATACCTTGGTACAACAGTTGCTTAGCGAAACTGCCCAACAAAGCTTCCCCGCATTAACAAAAGACGTATTAACCAAGCCATTAGGCATGGCAAGAAGTACGTTCCAAAATCCTTTGCCTGAATCGGTTAAGAATGTGGCCAAGGCGCATAACCGCGATGGAGATGCGGTGGCTTTGCCCCGAGGTTATGAGAGTTTTCCTGAAATGGCCGCATCGGGCTTTTGGACCAGCGCTAACGATCTGTCGAAATTCGTTCAAATGCTGTTGAAGAGTTACACCCAAGGTGGCTATCTCTCCCAAGCCATGGCGATCGATATGATGACGAGAGTCGCACCCAGTCAACACGGCTTGGGGCCACGAGTGGAGGGCGTTGGTGACCAATTCATGTTTCATCATGGCGGTGCCAACGATTCATATCGCGCCTGGATCGAAGGTCACCTGGCAACAGGCAATGGCCTGGTGGTCTTAACTAATGGTTCCAACGGTAGCAGTCTGTTCGTTGAAATTCGCAACGCCGTAGCCGATGCCATGGAATGGAAAATCAACCAAGCAGTGAAAGTGCCAAGTATCAAAATTTCACCACAGCAATTGGAAACTTATACGGGACAATATGAGGTTAACGAAAGCTTCCCATTGCCGTTGCGTCAACAAATGGCGGCCATGCAAGGAGTGATGAATGTTCGCTTAGAAGGGCAACAGTTAAAGCTCACCTCAGAGCGCAGTGGTCGATCTTACGATTTACTGCCAGTCACGCCCGATCAATTTATCGTTCAAGGTATTTCATTACGCTTAGGCACGCCGATGTTACAGTTTTATCGTAACGCGAAAAATCAAGTACAAGGCATTCGCTTTGTCATGTCGATTGCAGAAAATTATTTGTCACCAATAAACTAGAGATTCAAATAAGTGGCGAGTTCGAGAAGGCGGTGGCTTGTTCATCGCCTTTTTTATGATTTGATACAAGCTTTGCATTGCGCACCGAGACGCTCTGAAAAGGTAATTGCAGGTCTTTTTAATCATATAAGCATCAGCTAAAGTTTGGCGGCGAGTCTAGCTATGATGAGTTGAAATCGAGTTTTTGTTCGTAGTGCTTTCTTTAAGTTATTGTTTTTATTGATTTGTATTCGCTTGGTTTCCAGGAGCGGTTAAAACAACGAGTTTTCTTTACGTCGCATTTGACATGCCTAGAATTGCTAGGTAATCTATGCCTATGTTTTCTAGGTATGGCCAAGAGGAGTTGCGAGTGAGCATACCGAAGGATCTTATTGCGGCTTCTGCAACACCATTAATTCTGGCGATTTTGCAGCGCGGCGACAGCTACGGTTACGACATCATTCAGCAAGTTCGAGAGCTTTCGGGTGGTGTTTTAGATTGGGCGGAGGGCATGTTGTACCCCATCTTGCATCGCCTGGAGAAAAAAGAACTGGTTGAAGCTTACTGGGGTGTAGCTGAGACGGGTAGGCGGCGTAAGTACTACCGAATCTTAGACGCAGGCCGTGATGAATTAGCGCAACAACAAGCCTATTGGAACCAACTTCATCATTTCATTCAAAAGATTGCTGATGCACCTTTAGAGCAAACAGCAACAACTAAGGACCATGGCAATGTTTAATTTAGAGCAAGCGGTTGATCAATGGTGTGCAGAAATCTGTGGTGTTCAATCCAATTCCGATTCTGAGCAGTCGAATTTGGATGAGTTAAAAGATCATCTGTACTGCATGGTCGAACACTTTCAAGGTCAAGGCATGGATGACGAAGAGGCCTTTAATGCAGCTCGCGATGCCTTAGGCGAAACACAAAGTCTAAAAACTGAATTCGCTCGCACCCACAGCTGGAATACGGTGCTGTGTGCCAAGCTCGAAGATCATCAAAACCAAGTGATGAGCGCCGAAGCCATGCAAAACTCCTTAACTAAAGCCATTGTTGCCAACGCCATTATTTGGGCAGCGGCAATTATAGGAACAGCGCTCTTATTACGCGGCAGCGAAAGCAACGAAAGCATTGTATTGATGTTGGTCATTCTGG
This sequence comes from Lysobacterales bacterium, assembly GCA_022360675.1. GTDB lineage: Bacteria > Pseudomonadota > Gammaproteobacteria > Xanthomonadales > Wenzhouxiangellaceae > JAKSCJ01. The sequence goes on along the minus strand of JAKSCJ010000475.1, from coordinate 3,530 downwards.
CAACGATTTCGTTTACACAAATTCAAACCTTTGGCAAAAAAATTGGCATAAACATCAACACGGCCAGTCAAGAATGGCGTTGGTTACGTGCCAAATTGAAGAAATTATCGTCTTAACACATTTTCCCAATTGAAACATTTTATTTTTAAATAGGAATAAACGCTATGAAATCGATGATGAAAAAAGCCACTATCTCCAATGCTATTTTGTGGGCCGCCGCTTTGATCGGTAGCAGCCTGTTCCTCAGAGGGAGCAGCGGTAATGAAGGCTTGGCGATGATGCTTCTCGTACTTGCCACGGTGTCTTGCTTACAGTTTCAAGACCTCAGCAGAAAAGTTAATGCTGGTAACGAAAAGAACGACTAAAGCTAAACCACTGAGATCAACAAAAGAGGAAGCACAATGAATAAAGTATCAAAGAAAACTATTGTTAGTAATGCGCTGTTATGGGCTGCTGCGATGATTGGCTCGGCTTTATTGTTAAAAGATACAGGAGGAAATGAAGGCCTAATGATGATGTTGCTGCTGCTAGGTACTTGCTCGTATCTGCAGCTACAATCGGCACATTCATCAAAAGAAGGAGAAAACAATAATGCCTGCCAAGAAATCAAATGGCTACGCGCACAGGCAAAGAAACGATGCTAAGGAAAAACAGCAGATTAAATAGTAACTTCAATCTCTAACAGCAACGGCCGTGCATCGACACGGCCGTTGCTGTTGTTTCAATAAAGACAAGATAAATCTTTATTGAGCAACACGCTTATTGAGTCAGGCTTTCCATTTCTTTCGCGCTCACCTCAGTATCGGCAAAACGATACATGCTATTGGCTTGATCAGAAATCGTCGCAATTAACACTTTCGATTGAGCGTCGTAAATATTGGTTTTACCTTCAGCACGGCTGAAGTTCAAATCATTAAAGAACATATTCTCGAATTGAACTTGGTTGTTGCCTTCGTGATCGATGATTTCGATAGTGCGGCTGTTTTCGGATGAGAAGCCCGTTTGGCCCAAGGTAATAACGACAGTATCATTTCCTTTGCCGCCAAAAACTACATCACCATTACCGGCATACACCTGAATAACATCGTCACCTTCGCCGCCATGTAAACTTGAAGCTGCGATACGGCCGGATGAACGCGAGGGGACTACACCACCGATGATGAAATCTGCATCATTGCCACCGAAAATAGTATCACCTCCAGTGCCACCAACTAAAAAGTCATTACCGTCATTGCCAAAGATTGTGTCTCTGCCCGCACGACCAAAAATGACGTCATTACCTCGACCGCCTCCGGCCTCGTCATCGCCACCACCAGCATCGATGCAATCATTGCCATCGTTAGCAAAGAGTCTGTCATTACCATTGAGTCCGAGAATAAGATCGTTACTGGTTGAGGCTGAGCCAATACTTCCTGAATTTAGAAATACAGTATCGGCCGCGTTAGTACCGAAACGAAATACGCCAAAAGGACCACCCGGTAAAAATGATTCGCACTCGGTAACCTCGATAAAGGGCCTGGCCATCACAGAGTTGGAGCCAAGAGCTAAAACTGCTGCTGTAATTGTTGCTGAGATAATTGCGCTGCGCATAATAAAAACTCCTTATTTTAATAAAGACCAATACTCCTGATTGGTCTGGGGATACTTAACGAGATAAGCTTGTCGTTAAGCCGCTAACCATACTAATGATATTTTTTCTCAAGAAAAGTATGTTTTAGCTATTTTTTTAAATTTAATAATTATCAAGATTGACGTTAAACCGTCATTTTTTATGACACCATTTTCGCGATAGTTATGTTCTTGTGTATATAAATCGAACTATCTAAAACTGGATGTATGTTTAATGAAGGTTGACGCTCTCAATTTTTTGCATAGATATAGTCATATCTTTAAATATTTGTGTATTTAACGTATTAAGCGAATAGGTCTAACCATGCGAGGTTTTATTATCAGGTTAATTTTATAAAGCAATAGCTTAGAAGCGTGGTATACCTGCTGCAGTTTTCCGTGGCGTTTTACTCTGCGGACTCATATGCTCGTTGAGATCGAGATTGCAGTGCAGCGAATGTAAATGTATATGGTCCATTTATTAATTCTTTGCTTTAGTAATCGCTTAATGATTTCGTTTTATGCAAGCATTGTCGATATATATCTTATTGTAAATAAAGAAAATTAAATTATTTCTTTGATGTTTCATACCAAGTGCTTAGTGATTTAGTGGCATTAATCATGCCGCATCATACTTTCGTCAAAGATTTTCTCATTGATAGAATCCGCTGGTCATTAAATTGGCTGTATATCGATGCCATTTCACACTGATCAGATGGCCTTGATGACGCCAAGATAAATACTTGTAGTTAAGCTTCTATTGGCTCTTGAGAATCCTCAGGAATTGCCAGTCATTGTATGGGCTTTAGTTTCAATCCGAGCAGTAAATTTAATATAAATTTTACTCGGTGTACTTATTGGGAAGTTGTATGCTGTTGTCTTTTTTTAGTGATTTTAAAATAAGATTGACGATAAACTCGTTGCTTACCTTATTATTTGCTTTCTGTTCCCAGCCGCTGAGTGCGCAAGAAATTGACCGTGATGCGGTGGCAGAGATTGCTGCTGAATTAGCAGAAAGAAATGGTCGTGTTGATGCCGATGCTCTATTAAATGCGATCACGGAGTTTCAAACGCAGCAAATATGGCCTCCTAGTGACGCTGATATGGTTGAACAAGGCAGTTGTGGTGGAGAAAGCCATAACTGCATACCAAGCAGTGAAGACACAGATACAAACCTTCCCCAAGTTCAGAATGTACATATCATTTACCTCGAAGGGGGTAATACCACGGTAGGCAATGATTTTAAAGTAGAGTGGGATCACCCTGAGCCTTTGCCAGATCATAGCCTCTACGCATTATCCCACTATGAAGTTTATTTAAGTCTTAATGATTCTGAATACGAGCGTTTCGATGTTGCACCAAGAGTTACAAGTGATGGCGCGGTAAAGTTGAAGCACAGTATTCGTTTCAGGCAGCGTAGTGTAGGAACGTATGAAGTTCAGGTTCGCGCTAGCTACCGCTTGAAATCAGCCGATTCCCCAAGCCAGTCAAACACCGACAGTCTTAACGGCATTATCGGTGGGCAACGAGGATCTAACACCAGATCAAATGGCTACTTGAATAGTAGTTGGAGTAAAGGAGGCTTCGGCGATGTACAAACGCCGACTACAGTGCAAGATTTGAGCTCAATTAATAACGAACTCCACCAGTGTCTTTTACCCATATATGGCCAAAACCGTGCACTCTCTGAGATTCTATTTGTTGACTGCCGCAACCGCTCATTGTCAAGTTTGTTAGGTTTGCAGTATTTTTCAGCACTGCGTGGCTTAGTTGTAAGTAATGATTTAGATTCTGCCGGCAACCCAATATCCAATAGAAATACCTTTACCAGCCTCAGTCCTATCTATGAGCTAGCTGATTTAGTCAGTCTAAATTTATCTGCTACCGATGTCGCTGCGGTTGAAATTACCGCTGCAATATCG
>JAKSCJ010000279.1 GCA_022360675.1 Lysobacterales bacterium | reverse complement strand
TTTTTGGGAATACGGCGTTCCATTTTGCGCTTTTCTTCGTCGCTGCGAAGCACTTGTTTTAAGGCCGACCAACTATCGGCATGAACACGACCGGCACCTGCCAGCTGACGCAACACTTGGTCTAACTGAGGTTGCAGTAAGCGGGTTGCCGCACGTAAGTCAGGCATAAACAAGGCGCCCTGACTTTGCAGTTGATCCCAGGCCAGTTGGCTGCTACTCGAGGGTAAGGATTCCTCCCATTGCTCGGGCCCACACAAATTTAAGTGATCGCGTTCCAGCAGCGTTACAGGACTTTGAGCCACGAGTGCGGTGCCTTCTTTACGGCCCACTCGCCAGGTCCAGCCTCCGGTGAGCAAAGCGATATCCAGATCGCTCTGGCTAAAGGTGCTAGCACTAAACCCATCTTGCCCTTGTGCCTCCAAGCGTAGCGGTAAGATCGACTCTTCCCATACATTAACCGGCGCACTCCAGCCTTGGAGTAAGCACAAACAGCTATCCACATCGGCCAGCGGACCATCGTCGCCCAAGCCGTGACGTTCGAGTAAAAAGCGCAAAAAAACCTGGGGCGAAACGGGCTTTTGTACGCCGCGGCGCTGTTCGCGACTAAGACGACGAACTCGCGCCCCCAAATGACGTAAACACCATAGCTCACCGCCTAATTCGGGCACAGTCAAACGTACGATGGTGCCTTCAGCTTCTAACGCCGTTACGATCTGCTGCATTTCAGATTCATTAAACAAAAACGCTGCTGCCAAATCGGTAATTGTTGCTGCGCCTAAGATACTCAGGCGATTGGAGAGCATATCGCAGCGCGCCGCCAATGCTGGGTCAGCCGTGTAGCTCCAGTCTTTCTCCATTGCCCATTGAGGTAGCGTCGGCGTTATTTTTGCGTGGGGCCAAATGGCTTTAGCTTCAGCCACACGCTCTGCGGCCAGCCATATCGATTGCTTACCTGCATCACCGGCATCGTTCCCGATAGTGCGGTGCAAACACACCGCACGGCAATCTCGTTGCAGGCTTTTCATCCACGCTGGCCATTGATCGTTACCCCAGCGTTGCACTTCTGCCAAAGTTAGAAAACCAGCGCGGTTGAGTAGATCGTGTAGGTCATCGGCATCATTGGCTTGGGGCTGAACCTCGCTCAGCATTTGGCGTACCGCATCCACCTCGGTTTTTGCCAATGCCGATGCTTGCGCGGTATTGATATGGCGCTCTTGCCGCACCGCCAATGTGCGCCGGTTCTCGGCTTCACCATCGTCAAGAAAAGCCCAGGGCCGGGCGTTGATGATTTCTGCTGAAAAGGGTGAGGGGCCGTTTAAATCTACGCAGCGTACCTGCACTTGCTGCTGAGCTAAGTCGTCGAGCAAGCGTTCTAGTGCACGGATATCCATGCTGTCTTCCAAGCAGTCGCGTAGGGTTTGCTGAACCAGTGGATGTTCGGGCACTTCGCGCTCGCCGCTGATGTTTTCAAGACAAGCTAAAGAATCGGGAAACACTAAAGCCATGAGATCTTCAGCATCGTTACGTTGAAACTGCGCTGGCACCCGCTTGCCGAAGCGCATTCGCAACACCGCCAAAGCAATCGATGCATTCCAACGCCAGCGAGCAACAAACATGGGCGCATCTAGCACAGCTTGAACAAGCACCTGGCGCACAGTTTGCGGCGACAGATACGACAACACTTCCGCCAAAGGAAAGCTATGAGTCGCTCCTAGCGATAAAATCACGGCGTCGTCAACGGCCGAGGCTTGCAGTTCAAAATTAAAACGGCGACAAAAACGTTTCCGTAAAGCCAGGCCCCAGGCACGATTCAAACGCACACCATAAGGACTATGGATAACAAGATGGTAATCGTCAGTTTCGTCGAAGAAACGCTCAATCACCAATTGTTGTTGGGTGGGAATAATCCCCAGCGCCGCTTTGGCTGAAGCGAAGTAATCGTGGAGCTGCTGGGCACCTGCGGCGCAGAGTTGGTAGCGCTGCTGAATCCAGCTGGGTACATCAGCGTGGTGATCTAAGGCTTCTGAAATTTCACCGCGCATACGCGACACCGCCACAGAAAGCTCATCACTACGTCCCGGTGCATCGCCAAACCAAAAGGGAATATTCGGCGGCGCACCTGCGGCATCTGCCACCAGCACCCGTCCATTCTCCACTTTCAATAAGCGATAACATTGGTTGCCCAGCTGGAAGATATCGCCTGGTACACTTTCGAAGACGAAATCTTCATTAAGCGTGCCCACAAAGTGCTCTTCGGGCATGAGCCAGACATCGTAGTCGAAATGATCGGGAATGGCGCCTGCGTTCATCATTACCACCGGCCCGGCATGACGATGACGACGCACCTCGCCCTGCACTTTATCCCATTCCAACCATGGCATGCGTCGTCCGCGTCGACCCGCATAACCTTCGCTCAGCATCATCATCAATTGGCGAAACGCGTCGTCATCAATACGTTGATATACCCAGCTGTCGCGTACCAGTGCCAATAAGGCGTCGTAGGCCACCGGTTCTGCCGTCATCGATACCAGATGCTGGGCAAGCACATCATGGGCTGCCGGCAGCCAACGAATCTTATCCAGCTCCCCGCAGCGTGCGCAATCCACAGCGGCCACGCATTCGACTAAATCGTCGCGGCTGAGTGGCCAAATTCTTCCTTTTGGCAATAAATCGTGACGGTGCCCCGCCCGACCAATACGCTGCAGCATGGCAGAAATCGCCCCCGGCGAGCCAAATTGGCACACCAAGTCGATATGCCCAATATCGATACCCAGCTCTAACGAGGCCGTTGCCACCACTGCGCGTAATTCACCGCTCTTTAGGCGCTGTTCGGTTTCTTGCCGGTGCTCGCGCGACAAACTGCCATGGTGAGCGGTCACCGCTTCTTCGCCCAAGCGTTGGCTTAAATGACGCGCCGCACGCTCGGCAAGCCGTCGGGTATTGGCAAAAATTAAGGTGGTGCGGTGCTGTTCGATGAACTCGGCCAAGCGGTCATAAATGGCGTCCCAGGCCTGATTCGACAACACCGCACTTAGTGGTTCGTCGGGCATTTCGATGGCAAGATCCCAACGCCGTCGATGGCCGTGGTCGACAATTTCACAAGGGCGTTCATGGCACAGCCAGCGAGCCACCTCGCTTAACGGCTTGACCGTAGCTGATACGCCCACGCGCAGGGGCTCGGTATCGGCTAAAGCCGCCAGCCGCGCTAAGCTGAGGTTTAAATGGTCGCCCCGCTTACTACCCACAATAGCGTGGATTTCATCGACAATAATGGCTTTTAAACCACTAAATAAAGATTTTGCCGCAGGTGAACTGAGCAATATAAATAAAGATTCTGGGGTGGTTACCAGTATATGCGGTGGCTTGCGGCGCATCTTTTGCCGCTCGCGCTGAGGGGTGTCTCCGGTGCGCACCTGGGCACGAATCGTCGGGCATAGGAAACCTTGCTCAGTGAGTACCTCAGCAATACCTTCCAGTGGGGTTTGGAGATTACGCTCAATGTCGTTCGATAAAGCCCGCAAGGGCGATACATAAACCACATAGGTTTGATCTTCCAGCTGGCCCGTTACCGCAGTTTTCACCAGACGATCGATGATGGCCAAAAAAGCCGCCAGCGTTTTACCCGCGCCGGTGGGAGCGGCAATCAGTGTATGTTGCTCATCAGCGATGGCCGACCAAGCCGACTGCTGAACTGAAGTGGCCTGTTTAAAAGTGCGTTCAAACCATGTGTTGACTGCCGTATGAAAACTCGCCAGCGCCATCGCGCACTCACCTCCAACAACCCATTACTGTAAGAATGTACAGCTTATGTGTTTGCCTGACAAGGCTTGGTGAATTGCACCAGCGAGCGCACCGCTGTGGTTCAAAGATTCATAACAGACACCAGCACACAGCCGAAGTCAGCAACTGGCCGTTGATGGCAGACAAAAAAACGCCCGACAGTGCCGGGCGTGGGGAAGGAACAATGAAATAACATCAACGCAATAAACTCAGCGGGGTCGAGTTTATAGGGTGTAGCAAGTTCGATTAAAACGTACTTAATTTAGAGCATTCATTTATGAATGGCGCTCGATAATCTGCTCAATTTCGCCATTTTGCTTCATCTTGGCGATCGCTTGGTTGAAACGCTCAATAACGTCTGCCGAGACCTTGCTCTCGTTAAACTGCAAGAACACGCCTTGCGTTCCCGCGTTGATTTCTAAATGCTCAACACG
>JAKSCJ010000271.1 GCA_022360675.1 Lysobacterales bacterium | reverse complement strand
TTTGGCCGTTTTACTGTTGCGCCTGCTGCTTGTGTGTCGATCACCAACATCAAGCGCGTTATGAATTTATTGTGGTCACGCTATTGTAACGAAAGCCGCTGCAATGCTGAATCATCAAACGGTCCTGGATACAGTGCGTGACGACTGCACCTAAGCGTTACCTGCCTTTGGCTTAACTTAAGCCAAGCAGTCGTGCAAAATGCCCATGCGTACAAAGACACCGCTACGCACCTGATCTAACACCAATGCGCGTGGGCCATCGGCCACCTCGGCGCTGATTTCCACATCGCGATTCATCGGCCCTGGGTGCAGCACGACGCTATGGGCAGGCAGTTGCTGTAAGCGGCTTTGGTTCAAGCACCAGTCTTGTTGGTAGGCCGATAAATCTAAGTTAAGGGTTGCGGGCAGACGCTCTTTTTGGATGCGTAACATCATCATGACGTCGGTATCTGGCAGTGCCTCGTCGAGCCTATCGAAACGCTGCAAACTTTGGTGTGTTGTTTGTTGCGACTGAAAATACTCGGGCGCTGCCAAACGCACTTGGGCACCTAAACGTTGCCATAGCACGACATTAGAATTGGCCACCCGTGAATGGCGTACATCACCCACGATAGTGAGCTTAGTGTTGGCGATATCAATACCCTGTTGCTGTACCGTAAAAACGTCGAGCAAGGCTTGGCTGGGGTGTGCGGCTTTGCCTGCGCCCGCGTTGATAATGCTCAAACCAGCGGGCGCTTGTTGGGCAATCACTTCAGCTGCGCTGTCGTCGGGATGGCGCAGTACCACGGCATCGATATCCATGGCTGCCAGAGTGTTGAGGGTGTCGAGCAGGGTTTCGCCCTTGGTAGCCGATGAGGCTTCAGCTTGGATCACCACAGTGTGGGCACCTAAGCGTTTGGCGGCTAATTCAAACGATACCCGGGTTCGTGTGCTGGCTTCGTAAAACAACAAAGCCACAGTGTAACCCGCTAAGGGTTGCGACCACTGGGAAGCGTGTTGTTCATGGGCTTGTTGATGATATTGGCGGGCGCGCTGAAAAATATGCTGAATACGGGAATCGCTGAGTTGAGCGATATCCAGCAAATGCTGGCGAACGACAGAAGCTGGCTTCACGGTGGTACTCGTTAGCAGTCGGAACGAAAGTGCTCCTATTGTAACGGTCGCGTCAATATTTGTTTTTCATTGAATGCGATGAATTCAAACGGGAGCGTGCTTGATCATGCCAGCTATGGCTTACAACGATGACTTAAAGCGACTCGTTGCCAGCATAGGCTTCCATCAACCACGACTCTAAGATCACACAGGCCGCCATGGCATCGAGTTTTTGTGCTTGGTGACGTTTGGCTTTGCCTTGTTGACGCGCCTGTTTAAAGCGGGACTCGGCCTCTTGTGAACTCAAGCGCTCGTCGTGCAGGTGAACGGGCAGTGGATAACGTGCTTCCAACGCGCGCGAAAAGCGCCGGGCTGCTTTGGTGATAGGCGTTTTACCGCCATCTAAGGCTGTGGGCAAACCCACCACCATTTGTTTGGGTTGCCATTCTTTCACCAATTGATCCAGCTGTTGCCAATTGGGTTCACCATCGCGACACGGCAAAGTGACGAGCGGGCGCACGCTGCCGGTGAGGGTTTCACCGATGGCAACACCAGTGCGCGAGCCGCCGAAATCGAAAGCAAAAATAATGCCCTGAATCGGGGCTTGTGTCTCTGAGCTCATGTGAGTCTTTAGGTCGTCGTGTTGGTGTTACAGCGCTGGCACTTCTTAAGCGTGGCCACCGGTGCTGTGGAGATAGTTGAGATCAATGCCGATGCGGGTAAACGCTTGTTCCCAACGTTTTTCGTAGGGTAGGTCGAACACAATATCGTGATCCGAGGGTGCCAGCAGCCACGAGCTTTCGCGCAGTTCTTCTTCTAACTGTCCGGCCGCCCAGCCGGCGTAGCCTAGGGCTAGTAAAAAACGCTCGGGACCGGTGCCGTCGGCAATGGCCTGAAGAATATCGCGCGAGGTAGTGAGTTGCAGCTGATTATTCAAATGGGCAGTGGATTCCCATTTGTGTTCGCCGGGTTCGTGCAACACGAAACCGCGCTCACGATGCACCGGACCACCTTCTAGTACTTGGCGTTGACCCACTTCTGGGTCTTGGCAGTTCATGCCTAGTTGGGCCAAAACATCCATAACAGTGAAATTAGACGGGCGATTGATGACGATGCCCAATGCGCCTTCGGCATTGTGTTGGCACATCAAGGTGACCCCGCGATTGAAGTTAGGATCTTCCAGGCCGGGCATGGCGATGAGCAATTGCTGTTCAAGGTAGATGGTTTCTACCTGAAAATCCGCTTGATTGTCATCCGATGCCGTATCGCGCGGGGTGTGATCACTCATTTGCTTTTCTCCATGCCTCAATGCGTGTAGCCCAGTACTCGGCGAGCGCTTGGGCTCTACGAGCAGCCGGCTTGCGCTCTAATCGTTGGTCTGCTGCTGGTACGTCTGTGGCAATACCGATGCTTGACTGATCCGGCAGTTCAAGCTCGGCTATGCCTCCAATATGGCACCCTCAGCCAGAACTCTCAACTCGAAGAGAGGCCGGATAACGAAAATTCCCAAGTGCGCGTGATATGCAGCACTTCGGCTTCTTCGGCAATATCGGGGGGCAGGGGGGCGAAAGGCGCCGATAAACGCACAATACGAATGGCGGCTTGATCGAGAATGGCTTTACCCGAGCTGCGCAACACATCAACACTTTCTACCGAGCCGTCTTTACGCACAGCAACGGTTAATACCAAGTTGCCACTTAGGCTGCGGCGACGCGCCTCTTCAGGAAAATTTAAATTGCCGATGCGTTCAATCTTCGCAACCCAGGCCTGCATATAAGCAGCGTAACGCCATTCGCGGGTGCTGGCGGTGATGTATTTGCGCTTGGGGCCATGGATACGGCTATCGTTGTCGCGGTAAGCCAACGGTAACTGGCGAGCCGCTTGTAAAGAGTTGTGGATAAGCTCGCTGGCTTGAGGCAGATCTTCGTCGACTTGTTCGGATTCATCGCTTAGCGCCACTTGGTGATCGCTGTTAGCGGTGGTGAAAACCTGCTGCTGGGGCTGCACTTGTTGCGGCGCGCTGGCTTCACGCTGCACTGGCGCTTCGCCTTCATCGGGCGTGGTTTCCAGCGCTGGTTGGGGCGAGCCCGCCAATTCATTATCGGGCGTTTCGCCGCCACCTAACTGGGCGCTTTGGGCTAAGAACTCCGCGTGCTCGGGCGAGTCCTCGGGCGGCTGTTGAATCAACACCACATCCAAGCTGGGCGGTAGTGTGGGCTTGATATCGGGTTCCCATTTAAAGCCCATAGTGGTTAGCGCCGCGCCATGAATGATGAGCGCCAACGTCAGGGCAATGTAGAAACGGTCATTCGTTATGCGTTGCATGCCTACCAGCGAGCCTCAATGGCGGTGAATAAATCGGCAGCGATATTGAGGCCAAAGGCGTGGTCTAGCTCCCGAATACAGGTGGGGCTGGTGACGTTGACCTCGGTCAGGTAATCGCCAATGACATCTAATCCTGCAAATAGAATACCGTGTTTCACCAATTCCGGGGCCACTTGGTCGCAGATCCAACGGTCGCGCTCGCTTAGTTCCACACCTTCACCACGGCCGCCACGGGCGATGTTGCCACGAAAGTCATCGGCGGGTGGAATGCGTGCCAAAGCGTAGGGCGCGGGAATGCCGTTGACCATCAAAATACGTTTATCGCCAGCCGTAATCTCAGGAATATAACGCTGGGCCATGATCAGCTCTTGGCCGTCTTGGGTCAGTGTTTCGATAATGCTATTTAGGTTCGCATCGCCTTTATGCACCTGGAAAATGCCCGTGCCGCCCATACCATCTAGGGGCTTTAAGACCACATGTTCTTGGCTCGCCACGAACTCGCGAATACGTGTGGCTGCGGATGTGACCAAGCTGGGTGTCATGCATTGTGGAAACCAAGTGGCGGTGAGTTTCTCGTTCATGTCGCGTAGCGATGAAGGGCGATTCACCACCAAGCAGCCCTGACGTTCGGCGGCTTCCAGCAGGTAGGTGCAGTACACAAAGTCCATATCGAAAGGTGGGTCTTTGCGCATTAAAATGGCATCCATACGCGCCAACGCTGTGTCGTTGGCGGCACTGAGTTCATACCAGTGATCGTTATCATCGAACACGCGGGCTTGCTGCATGGCTGCAAAAGGCACACCATCTTGCAGATATAAGTTTTGTGGTTCGGCATACCACAGCTGATGGCCACGACGTTGACACTCCAGCATCATGGCCAGTGTGGAATCTTTATACGGCTTGATGCTGTTAATCGGGTCCATCACGAATAAAACATTGCGTTGGCTCATGGCTGCCTTAGGTCCTGAACTTTTAAGAGTTTGAATGAGTGAGTTGGGGATGCACCAATTGGATTCAATTGCCCCCGCGGTAAGCGGTTCATTTTTGAATACAAGGTAAGCTATGGCGCTTGCTTGACGGCGCTTCAAACCGGTAAGCGGTGCTTAGTACTGTCACGTTATGTAAAAAAAATCAATGCTTAGCGTTGTATTCTCTAAACAAAATGAGAATATACAAACGAGTTATTACGGTTTTCTGCGGCACAAGTTTTGATCAGGAGGTTGCAATTGGCTGAAAATTTCGGCAAAAAAATAAAGCAATCACTGATAAACGTCACTCGCAGTGGCCGATTTTACTCATTGAGCACATCGTTTAAGGTCGCGCTTAAAACCAGCAATGGCTGCGTGATCTGCATATAAAATGTGTCAACGATGAAAACACGAGCGGGGTATTACCGCTCAGTTAAATCCACACTAAGGGTGGCTTTAAGTTAAGCGCATCCACAGTTTGAAAACAGCAGGCTTTGGGCAAAGCAGTGCATGAAGAATTGACGGCAAATAACTGGCGATAAATATATTTTCAGTGTTAGTCTTGGAATAGCAACCCAGTGGTAGCTAGACTAGGACAGTATAGCCATCACCTCTTGATGCGGTTCCAGGGGAAATGAGGATGTCAGAAAGTATTGCCAATGCCAGCGCAAAAGCGGCCCAAGTGGGCGGGCTAAAAGTGCTGGTAATTGACGACAGTAAAACGATTCGCCGATCAGCAGAAACCATGCTCGCCAAGGAGGGGTGTGAGGTTATTACTGCTGAGGACGGCTTTGAAGCATTGGCAAAGATTGCACAGTTCCAGCCTGATGTCATCTTTGTCGACATCATGATGCCGCGTCTGGATGGTTATCAGACTTGTGCCATCATCAAAAACAACAAACGCTTTGAGACCACACCCGTCATTATGTTGACGAGTAAAGATGGTCTGTTTGACCGTGCGCGCGGTCGTATTGTGGGTTCCGATCAGTATTTGACGAAGCCATTTACCCGTGACGAATTACTGTCCAGCTTGCGCTCCCACGCACCTAGTGCCAGCGCATAGGAGAGGTTTTGTGAAGTCAGATCGCGACGTAACGATTAAGGATTAAAAATTCATGCAAGCCGCCAACGCACTCTTTGAGCGACTGCTGGATTACGAGCAGCGTAGCCACGAACACCAAGCCCAGGCCGAGCAGGCTGATCAAGGCGAAACATTCGATGGAGTGGTTTTTCGCGTTGCTGACTTCCGCCTGACCTGCCCAATTGAACAGGTCAACGAAATTCTTGGGGTGCCTGCCACCACCCCGATTCCAGGTGCCAAACCTTGGCTTTTGGGCCTGGCTAATCTGCGTGGCAATCTAGCCCCTTTGATCGATTTGGGCTGGTACTTGATGAATAGTCGTACACCGGTGACTGGCCGCACACGTGTGCTGGTCATGCTGTTACAGAATCGGCCCATCGCTTTATTGGTTGATGAGGTCTACGGACAGCGACATTTCCCAGAAAGTGAAGAAGCACCGCCGGACAGTTTCGATGGAGCGGCCATTGAACGCTACATCGAAAGGCAGTTTTCACTTGCTGGCGAAACCTGGGGGGAATTCCGTTTTGCAGGCCTCATGGCCGAGAGCAATTTCCTAGTGGGGGCGGCTGAGCATGCTTGAACCGAGAGATAGATCAACGGGCCATAACCTAACTAAAAGACTCACAAAGAGGGTATTCCCATGAGCGCAGATCCAAAGCGTTCTCAACGCCGCTCGTCATCCAGACAATGGTTTTTAATCCTGCCATTGTTGGTGTTGTCGGGTGCCACGGTGGTGAACTTCTATTTGTTGAATGAGCAAAACCGCCACCAAAGTGAATACTTGGCGCTTACCACGAACACCCGAGTAGTGACCGAGCAGCTGGCGAAAGCTGCTGGTGAAGCCGCTGTCGGTAACTTCGAGGCCTTCGAAGAGTTGGCCGCAGCGCGGAATACCATTGCCTCTGATTTGAACTCATTGCGCAACGGCTCAAGCTCCATCAACCTGCCTAAAGCGCCAGTTTCTGTCAATCAGGATCTGACCACTGTAGAGCAAACCTGGGAGCGGGTATCGCAAAACTCCGGACGCATTGTAGAACGTGAGCAGTTGGTCTTGGATTTGGCCGATAGCGCCAACGCCTTCACCAGTAAAGTTCCGGTTTTGCAAGCACGCACCGACGAGGTGGTGCGAATCCTTACGGAAACCGGCGCGCCTACGACACAAATTTATATTTCCAGTCGCCAGTTGGTATTAGCCGATCGGATGCTGCGCCGCGTGGGCGACATCTTGAAAGGCGGTGCGGTGGCGATTACCGCCGCCGATAACTTTGGTCGCGACGCTGCCTTATTCGAGCGCGTACTGACCGGCCTGATCAGTGGCGACCAAGAGCTTAATATTCAGCCGGTGCGTAACCAGCGTGCTTTAGCGCTGCTCGGCGAGGTCAGCCAAGACTACCAAGACCTCAAAACCGACATCGACAACATTCTGTCGGCCTCGACTGACTTATTTGAAGTGCGCCAAGCCGCCGACGAAATCTTCCTGGATGCCGCCGACTTTGGCGATCAGGTCAGTGCGCTGGCCGGACGCTTCAGCACCATTGATGAAGGCAAGTTATGGCCTTCGTTGCAGGCCGGTGCGGCCTTCCTGATTCTCGCGGTTTCCGTGGTTCTGTTATCTCTGTTCAGCTTGTTCTTAGAACAACGTCGCCGGGCACAAGAAACCGCCGAGCTGAACCAGCGGAATCAGGACGCTATTTTGCGCCTGCTGGACGAAATGAGTTCCTTGGCGGATGGTGACTTAACCGTGACCGCCACCGTAACCGAGGACATCACAGGCGCCATCGCCGACTCGGTCAACTTTGCGGTGGAAGCGCTGCGCGACTTGGTAGGCCGTATTAACCGTACGGCGCAACAGGTAGCCGCTCAAGCCCAAGAGGCGCGGGCCACAACCACCCAGCTGGCCGAGGCGTCGGAATATCAGGCGCGCGAAATTCGTAGCGCTACCGACACCATTAACCAAATGACCCGCGACTTCGACAGTATGGCGCGGCAATCGAGTGAATCCACCGAAGTGGCGCAACGCTCGGTAGAAATCGCGAACCGTGGTGCCGATATGGTGCGCCAAACCATTAACGGTATGGACGCGATTCGTGAGCAGATTCAAGAAACCTCGAAACGAATTAAACGCCTGGGTGAATCGTCACAAGAAATTGGTGACATCGTTGAACTGATTAACGGCATTTCTGAGCAAACCAATATTCTGGCGTTGAACGCTGCGATCCAGGCCGCCTCAGCCGGTGGTGCTGGTCGTGGTTTTGCGGTGGTAGCCGATGAGGTACAGCGACTCGCTGAACGAGCCACCCACGCGACACGCCGGATTGAAACCCTGGTACAAACCATTCAGGCCGATACTAACGAAGCGGTGAGCTCTATGGAGCAAACCACTGCCGAGGTGGTACGCGGTGCACGCATGGCGGAAGACGCCGGTACCGCTCTGGAATCGATCGAAACGGTATCGAACGATTTGGCCCGATTGATTCAGGACATTTCCCGACAAGCCCAGTCTCACTCTAGTACGGCGACCAAGGTTGCCCAGGTTATGTCAGCGATTCGAGATATCTCGGTGCAAACGCTGGCAGGTACCAACCAAACCGCTGAGTCGGTGAATAACCTGGCGGAAATGGTTCGTGATCTGCGTGACTCCGCAGCTGACTTTAAGCTGCCGGAACTATAAGAGCCGCACGTTGATTCGGCCTGCAGACAAGATACATATGGAAAGGCGAGGGTTCCTGTTGGAACGTAGAATTGGAAAGTGATTGTGATGGCACAGCAACAAGCGCTATCACCGACGCAACTGACTTGGGTTCGTGAACCGCTCAGTGAACTGCTTAAGCAAGTTCGCTTAGCTTTAGAAACCCAGGACGACGACGCCGGCAATGTGAATTTCAGTGGTGCGCTGCAGCATTTAAGTCAGCTGGCAGCAACGCTGCGTATGTTAAGCATCGACGGGGCGGCCCATGCCATCGAAGAGATGCACGCCTTAGTCGACGACTTGGCCACAGGCAAAGTTGAAGACCCCGAGCAAGAGGCCCTGGGCACATTGCTCGGTGGAACCGTTGTTGTCGACGACTACCTCGACCGTCTGCAGATCGGACAATCCGATTTGCCGCTGGTGCTCTTGCCTTTAGTTAACGATATTCGGGCCGCACGCAGTAAATCTTTATTGCCGGAAGGGGCTTTCTTCAAGCCCGAGCTCATCGCTGAACTACCACCGATTCCATTATTTGCCGACCGTATGGAAGAACGCGATCTCTCGCGTTTACGGCAGTTGTATCAAACGGCTTTACGCAACTGGCTGCGGGTTGAGAAAAACGAAACCCCACTGCGACGTTTGATGGTGATCTGCGATGCTTTGTCAGAAGCGGCACCGGAGATTCCCGAACAACGTATGTGGCGTGTGGCCGTTGTGGCCATTTACGGTTTCTTAGCTGGCCATGTGCATGCAGGAATCGGCATTAAACGCATTTTGGTGCGTTTAGATCTGCACTTAAAACGCCTGGCCGATGGTAGCGCCGAGCGCAGCAAGTTGGTAGAAGAAAGTGATCTGTTAACTCGCTCACTGTTGTTCTACCTGGCCATGGCCGAACCCGGCAATGCTGCTGTGCAAGCGGTGGCCGATCATTACCGCTTAGTTGAACTGCTGCCCGATCGCACGGTGCTCGACCAAGCCTGGGGCAGTGTGCGCGGTCGTAACCGCGAAGTGTTTGAAAGCGTTACCAAAGGTGTGTTGGAAGAGCTGTTAAACGTTAAAGACGTACTCGACCTGCAAATGCGCGCCGCTGCCATCGATCCCGGTGCAATTGGTCCGCTTGGTGTCACGTTGAACAACGCCGCAAACACGCTGGAAATGCTGAATGTGGCCAGTGCGGCTGAGTTGGTGCGTGGCGAATCTGAGCGTTTAGAAACCTTGGTTCAAACGCCAGAAAAAATGGACCAAGAAGCGCTGATTGATGTGGCCACCAGCTTATTGCAGGTGGAAGCACATATCCAACGCGCCGCCGACGCCATGGGCGAGGTGGAACGCGAGCGCCCCATGAACCAAAGCGGTTTAGGTGGACATGAATTCAACAAGGTTGTGGGCACGCTGTTGTCGCACACCCTCGACAACCTACATCTAGCGCAACAACAGTTAGAGCAATGGCTGATCGGTGCGGCCGACAGCAACACCGGACAAAGCATTCTGCGGTTGCTGGAAGAGTCTTCCGGTGCGGTGCAGATGTTGGAGCAGCAAGAAATCAGCTCACTGCTGCTGCAAAGCGCCAACTACCTGCGCAACGAACTCATCGAAGCGCCCGAGCGCCCGAGCGACGACGACATCACAGCGTATGCCGATGCTTTGGCGGCGCTGGAAATTTTCCTCACCAGCCTGCGAGACAACCAAGGCTTGCGTGAAGATCTGTTGCAACGAGCGGGCCTCAAACTCACTGAATTGGGCTATGGCGCTGATGCTCTGGAGCGTGCCCAGGCCGAAGCCGAGGCAAAAGCGGCAGCTGAAGCTGAAGCAAAAACTCAGGCCGCAACACCTGTACCGGAAGCTCCGCCACCAGCACCCGAAGCCCCCGCAGTAGAACCGAATCTGCAACTCGTTGATAACGATGCCAAGGCTGATACAAACGACGGTGGCAGCGCTTTATCCGACCTTAGCCTAGAACCGGTTGAACCTACAGCGCCTGAACCCGAAGCCACTGCACCCAACACACCCGCTGGCCTCAGCTTGGTGGACATGGAAGGCGATAGCGCCAGCGACAGCATCGACACCACAGCGGGTGCTGGTTTACCTGACGGTTTGCAGTTGGTGGATCTAGACGGTGAAAAACCCGCAGAGCCCACACTCAGCGCGCCTGAAGCGCCTAGCGCAGATTCCAGTGCTGATGCGAATGCCGATACTAACGACTTCGTCTCGACTAACGATGTTACCGATAACGACGCGCCGCCCATTTCGCTGGTGCCCGAAGCGCCCAGTGCTGTTGAAAGCGAGCCCGTCGTTGATAGTGAACCTGCTATTGAAGCAGTGAGCCACGATCTCGATGGCTTGGTGGAAGCCGCTGATATGCTGGCGCCCGAAGCCGAGATTCCTGAGCGCACTGAAGACAACAGCGACGAAGCAGCAGCTGCGGTCAAACCGGCTGCCGAAGCCGAGCCCGTTCCCGATATTGATCCCGAATTCCTGGAAATTTTCCTGGAAGAGTTTGAAGCCGAGCAGGCCGACCTCAGTGTTGCCGTGCCTAAGCTTCAAGAAAACCCCTACGACCGCGATTTATTCACCGACATTCGCCGTAGCTTCCATACCTTAAAAGGCAGTGGGCGCATGGTGGGTGCGATGGAAATCGGCGAGTTCGCCTGGGAAATCGAAAACATGCTGAACCGGGTCTTGGATGGTCAGCTGTCCATGGCCCAGGCCTTGCCGGTGGTGGCCGATGCAGTGGCGCTACTGCCTGCATTGCGCGAACGCTTAATCGGTAAAGGCGAAGCGATCACCGCTGAAAAAGCCAAGGCAATCGCGAAAACGGCCATTGAGGTTAGCGATCCCAGCAGCAGTGCCGAGCCTGAAGAAGCTGCCGAGGATCAAATTCTCGAAACCGCTCCAACGCTGGACGAGCCTCCTGTTGAAACGGCTCAAACTGAGCTTGAGGTCCCTGCTGTCGAGCCCAGCCCGACTGAAAGCATGGTGACTAAAACCATTGAAGTCAGCGCTGATGCCGGTCTGCCGGAACAACAAGCAGCGCCAGTCGATGATGCAGATACCAAGGCCGACACTGGGCTTAGCCTGGAACAGCTGGAGCTGGATACGCCTGAAGACTCGTCCATCTCGCTGGAAGACGAACTGTCGCTGGTGATGGATGAAGTTGACGAGGTCGCCGAGCCGGTTCAGAAATCTGAGTTGAGCTTGGACGACCTGGCACTTGAACCCACTTTGGACGCGCCAAGCGATCTCGAGCCAGTGCAAGCAGCGAATCCGCCCGAGGCACCCGCTGGCGATGGTTTATCGTTAGACACCTTGGAGTTGGAGCCAGCGGTTAGCGATACGCCTGAGGCTGTGACCACCGAGGTCGACGCGCCGAGTAGCGCTGAGCTGGCCGAAGTGGCCATGGCTGATTCGAGCCCTGCTGATGCGGCTTCGACAGATGCGGCTCCGGCAGAGCCTGAACTGCCTGAAGAAGAACTCATTGACTCGACGCTGGCTGAATTGATTCGTACCGAGTTGGGCGAGCATCTCAGCACCATTCAAGCTTACCTGGACGACAGCGAATATCGCGGTTGGGCCGAGGTGCCTGGCGAAGGCATAGTGCGTGCGATTCACACCATTGCCGGTAATTTGGGTTTAGCTAATCACCTGCAAGATACCGAGAGTCTACATACTGTCGAGCGCTACATGCGCGAGCTGGGTGCCATGCGCAAGCCGCCGGAACAACCGGGCTTGCTCTTGTTAAAAGACACCGCTTTGCTCACCAATCAACGTTTAGAGCGTCTCAACAAGGCTAATATGGCCGACACCGATGTGAACGTCGAGGCTTTAGGCCAACGGGCACAAGCGTTGTTAGACCAACTCTATCGTCAGTTGGAGGCCGAGCTGGCTGAACAGTCCCGCAGCGTTAAAGCACCGCTGGATGAAGCCTTGGCCGACAACAGCTCAAGCAATGAATTGACGCTGGAATCCAGCAACGATACCAGCGCTAAAGAACTGAGCTTAGAGCCCATTGCCGATGAGCAAAGCGCCGGTGAACAGAGCGACAGCGTAGAGCTAGCGCTGGAAGACATTACGCTCGAATCCAGCGCGGAAGCGGTTGAGGCTGAGCTAAGTGTTGAATCCAGCGTCGAGCCCACAGCCGAAACCTCGCCAGAGCCCACTAGTGCTGCGGATAAGGCAGAGCTTGAGGCTAACGATCAAGCGAGCAGCGAACCCGAGCTGGGTGCTTTCGATCTCGAGCCCTTTGGTAGCTTCGACGATAACGCGGCCACTGTGGACGATGATCCATGGGCCGATAGCTTCTCCTTAGATTCGAGCGAAGAGAAAACCAGCGACGCTCCTGTGACCGACGCCACAGCTGAAGAAAGCACCGAGGCCGACGATGGCTTTGATATGGGTGGCGACTGGTTAAACGAATCCGATTTGGCTGCCTTAGTGGGTGACGATGCCACTGAGGAAGTAACGATTATTGACGATGAGCCTGCGCCCGAAGACGGTATCGACTTTAGTGATGAGGTCTTGCCGCCGGTCGACAGCGCTGAACCCGACGAGAAACCCTCAAGCGTGGTGGATCTTGGTCAGTATCGTAATCGTACCCAAAGCGATGCCTTGAGCGGTGAGGCGAGCAATGAACTCATCAACGATGAAATCTTGCCACCCGAAACGATTGCCGAAACGACCGGTGATACGCCGCAGAGCGATACTCCTGAAGTTATCGTCGACAGCAGCGATGATGCACTAGACGCCATTGTTGACACGCCTGCGGTGGGCGATGATCTAGCTGAAGTGATTGGCGACGAGCTGACTGCTAGCGACACCAGTAGCACTGATATCGAAGCAATCGAAATTGCTGACACCACGCTGGCTGACGAGCTCGATGAACTGGATCGTCTCAGCGATGATTTATTGCTGGATATGGACGATACCGATTCAGCAGAAACCAGCGTGCCTGAAGTTACCGATACGCCTGAAGCGGAACTGATCAACGACGATCCGTCAGAAGATGTGATCGATGAAAGCGCTGAAGACGACGCTGCGGCCTTCGCTAAAGAAACCACGGCACAGCTCATGGCTATGGCCAATGATGCAGAGCCTGAGCCTGAACTCGATACGCAAGCTGAGCTGGACGTACCAGCGGCAACGCCCACTGAAATCGATAACGAACCCGAAGCCGCGCCGGCTTCTGCGGCTGAAGATGTCGTCAAGTTGGTGGAAGTCAACTATGGCGCCTTAGACGCCGACCTGCTGGATATCTTCCTGGAAGAAAGCGAAGAAATCCTCGAAGGTATGGATAACTCCTTACAGGAGTGGCGCGATAGCCAAGAGGTCACCTCGTTAAACGAATTAAAACGCCAGCTGCACACCTTAAAAGGTGGCGCGCGCATGGCGGGGCTGGATGTGATTGGCGAGCTGGGCCACGAGCTGGAAACCATGCTCGAATTATCGGCGCCTACCGGTTATGCCGGTGCCGATATGGAAACCATCCAGTTCGGTTGTGATGAACTGCACGGCATGCTCGAAGCCGCCTATAAACGTAATGCCATTCCGGCCTCACGTTTACTGGCTGGCGATATGTCAGAAGGTCCGGCCATGGCTCCGGCGGCTACACCTGCAGCGGCAGTGGAAGCACCAGCAGCTGTGGTCGAAGCCGAAGCACCCGCAGCGCCCACGTTGCCTGATGCGCCTGAAGAGGCGAAATCTGCTACCGAGATTGCGGCGACAGAAGGGCGTGCACCCAATACCGAGGTCATCCGTGTTAATGCGGTGTTGCTCGATAACTTGGTGAACTTCGCTGGTGAGATTTCCATCTTCCGCTCACGTATCGAGCAGGAAGTGGGCTCTATTCGCACCCACGTGGCCGAGGTGGACGAAACGGTTCAACGTTTGCGCGAACAGCTGCGTAAATTGGAGCTGGAAACCGAGGCACAAATCCTGTCGCGTTTCCAGCGCGAACAAGATGCGCCGGGCCACGAATTCGATCCGCTAGAGCTTGATCGTTATTCCACCATTCAGCAGTTGTCACGGGCGCTGGCTGAAAGTGTGAACGATTTGATCAGCCTGCAAGAAGTACTGGATACCGCCAGTAGTAATTCCGAAACCCTGCTGTTGCAACAGTCGCGCGTGAACACCGAGCTGCAAGAAGGCTTGATGCAAACGCGTCTGGTACCGTTTACCAGTTTGGCCCCGCGTTTGCGCCGTGTGGTGCGCCGGGCAGCCGGTGAATCCGATAAGAAAGCCCGCGTTGAGCTGGATTTCTTAGGTGGTGAAGGTTTACTGGATCGTAATGTTCTCGATCGCATTACCGCGCCGTTGGAGCACATGTTACGTAACTCCATCGTGCACGGTATCGAGCTGCCCAGCGAACGTCGCGGCAGCGGTAAAGATGAAGAAGGTGTGATCACGATTTCTGTCGATCGTGAAGCTACCGAACTGTTGATTCGTGTACGTGACGATGGTCGCGGCATTAATCCTGAGAAAATCCACAAACGCGCCATTGAGTTGGGCCTGACTACACCGCAAGCTCAGTTAACGGTCAACGAAGTCTTAAGCTTTATCTTTAGCTCGGGCTTCTCGACGGCCAGTGAGCTAACCGAATTAGCTGGCCGTGGTGTGGGTATGGATGTTGTGGGTAACGAGGTGCGCCAGTTGGGTGGCTCCATCGATATCCACACTGAAATCGGTAAAGGCACCCAGTTCGATATCCGTATTCCGCTGTCCTTAGCAGTGATGCAAGCCATTATGGTTCGTGCCGGTGAGCGCAGTTACGCCATTCCGCTGACCTCGGTGCGCGGTGTAGCCAAAATGCCCATCAAAGAATATCTGGAAGCGGTGGACAGCACCCAACCTGTCTTTGAATACGGCGGTCGCGAATATCCGCTCTTAGAGCTGGAACCCCAGTTAGGCTTAGAGTCTTTGGGTGTGCCCGATGTATCGGTGCCCTTGCTGATGATCGAGGCCGGTGAATCCCGCGCTGCCTTGCGTGTAGCCGAGCTTCAAAACCATCGCGAAATCGTGGTGAAACCAGTTGGCCCGCAAATCAGCAGTATTCCGGGTATTCTGGGCGGCACCATCACCGGCGATGGCCAAGTGGTGATCATTCTCGATATGGGTCCGTTGATTCGTCGTGGTCTCAGCGAAAACCGTCTGCCAGGCGTGCAGATGGAATACATGTCGGAAAATCTGCAAGAGCAACGCCGTACTCCAACCGTTATGGTGGTGGACGATTCCATCACGATGCGCAAAGTAACCTCGCGCGTATTGGAAAATCGCAAACTCGAGGTGATGACTGCACGCGATGGTTTGGACGCGGTAGAAATCATGTACGACCGTGTGCCCGATTTGATCCTGCTCGATATCGAAATGCCACGTATGGACGGCTACGAGCTGGCCAGCCATGTACGCAACGATCCGCGTTTGCGCCATATCCCCATGATGATCATCTCGTCTCGTACCGGTGAAAAACACCGTCAACGGGGTGATGAAGTGGGTGTGGATCGTTATCTGGGTAAACCCTATCGCGAGCCTGAACTCATTAAAAATGTGTTCGAGCTGTTAGAAATGGAGCAACCGGAAGACTAAACCGGTGCTAACGAGCCATTGATCCGCAAGGCCGCTGCCACCAGCGCAGCGGTCGAACTGGCATCAGCCAGTGTGAGGAAAAACGACGATGAGTGAACAAGAAGTCCGCAGTGTATTAATTCCCGTAAGTGGCGGTGATTTACTGCTGCCTAACGCTACCGTAGCCGAGGTCATCGGTATGTCGGAAGTGGTGCCAGTGGCCGATGCACCAGAATGGCTGGTGGGTACCACCCTATGGCACGGCTGGGAAATGCCATTGGTGGCTTATGGTGTGGTATCGCGGATGGCTGAAGAAGAAACGGTGCAAAACAGCCGAATTGCCGTGGTTAAAGCACTCAGTGGCCCCGGCCGTATGCCGTATATGGGTTTCTTGTGTACTGGCTTCCCGCGCTTGGTGACGGTGAGCCCGGCGAATTTGGTGGCTATTCCTGATCGTGAAGTGTCTATTGGCGTGTTGGGTCATGCCATCTTGCAAGATCGCGAAGTGGTTCTGCCCGACTTAGACCGAACCTCTCAACTGGTGGCGCATGCCGCTTTCGGTGCCTTGCCTATTACCAATGCCCAAGTGGCCGAAGCACTACGCCACGCGCCACCCACCACGACTCAGTAATTTCCAACTCAGTAATCTCAATTTAAAAGCTTTACATTGTGCAACAGGAGCGTTATTTAACGCTCCTGTTTTCGTTTGTGGGTGAAAAATATCCCATATTGCATGTAACCCTTTTTGTATTTAATGCATCTAATAGGCCTACGAGAACGGTTTGCCTTATCTATGTCTTCTGGCACTCATGACCAAGCATGAGTTTTTCGACAATGGTGCGGTAAACCCATAAGCGATACCGACGTTATTCCAACAGATCTTGATCTGTACGCCGTTTGCTTGTTTGGTGTGGCCTTTCTTGCCACTTTCTAATTGGAATTTCGCATGAGAGAAATCAGCGTTGCCGCAACACAAATGGCCTGCACTTGGGATATCGAAGCTAATGTCCAGCGTGCTGAATCCTTAGTGGACCAAGCCGCAGCCCAAGGTGCGCAACTTGTCTTGCTACAAGAGCTGTTTGAAGCGCCGTATTTTTGCAAAGACCAAAAAGCCGAATATTTCTCTTTAGCAAAACCTGCCGCTAATCATCCGTTGATTCAGCGTTTTGCAAAATTAGCAAAAAAGCTCCAAGTGGTTTTGCCATTAAGTTTTTTTGAGCGCGATGAACAAGCGTATTTTAATTCGTTGGCAATGATCGATGCCGATGGCGAAGTCTTAGGCATTTATCGCAAATCCCATATTCCTGACGGACCGGGTTATCAAGAGAAATTCTTTTTTTCACCCGGCGATACCGGCTTTAAGGTGTGGCAAACCCGCTACGGAAAAATGGGTGTGGGTATTTGTTGGGATCAATGGTTTCCCGAAGCAGCGCGCTGCATGGCTTTAATGGGTGCTGAGGTCTTGTTTTATCCTACGGCGATCGGTTCAGAACCAGAAGACGATATCGACTCCGCCGCACCTTGGCAGCGCGTGATGTGCGGCCATGCGGTGGCGAATCATATGCCAGTGATTGCTTCTAACCGTATTGGCCATGAGGCCGGTGAGGCTTGTCATCTCGATTTCTATGGTTCCTCCTTTATTGCTGATGAGTTTGGTGCCAAGGTGCAAGAAGCTAATCGCGAAGACGAATCGGTGCTAGTGCACCGTTTTGATCTCGACGCGATTCAAAACAGCCGGGCAAATTGGGGCTTTTTCCGCGATCGCCGCCCCGAGTTGTACGCCAGTATGAAGCGGCTAGGTGGCTAATGAACACTCAGCTGAACCCGAACCCTCAGCAGCTCTGGGCCGATGCAGATATCTTGCCCTTCGATATTCAGCTGCCACAGCAAAAAGCGCTGTGGGTTCGCGCGCCAGCTGCATTAATTAAGCAGGCCAGTTTTTTAGATCAACGCTTATTGCCTGAAGTCAGCGCCAAGCTAAGAACGCCGCTGTCTTGGTTGCAGCAAGCGCCGGTGTCACCCACACCGTTGCGGTGGATTTTTCATTGTGGCCATGTGGGTTCTACGTTGTTATCGCGTTTGCTTGATCCTCAGGGGGCACGGGTGTTGCGTGAGCCACAAATTCTGCGCAGCCTAGCCAGTAGCCGGCGCGAAGCGGGTTTTGCGTGGTCGCCTTGGAGCGTGGATGAATGGTGGCAGCAGTGGGCTGCACCTGGCTTATCTTTACTGGCACGGCATCGGGCAAACGAACACGGCGTGCTGATCAAAGCCACCAGCGCCACAGCACACCTAATGCCCGATATCTTGCAACGCCGTTCGCACGACCGCGCTTTAGCCTTAGCCATGCCTTTGGATTTATATGTGGCCGCCATGCATATTTCACCTGCGGCAATGCAAGATATTCAAGGCTTTGCGCCCGCACGAATTCAACAGTTACGCCAGTGGCTACAACGCCCACCGGCGGGTCTTAACGCTTTACAGCAAGATCAACTCATTGCTATTTCATGGTTAGTAACCCTGTGGCCCATGGCCCAAGCGGTGGCCGCTTGTCCACAACGTTGTCAGTGGATTAGCTTCGCCGATTTGATGGAACAACCCCAAGCCACCGCCGCACATTGTTCCGATGCCTTGCATTGGTGTGGCAGTGTCGATCCTGAAGGCTTAATGAATCATTACGCCAAAGATCCCAGCCGTCGTTTCGACAGCCAAGCCCGTTGGCGTCAACTCGATGCCTTACGCTTGCAGCTAAAACCTAAAGCCGAAGCCCTGAGTATATGGTTATGTGAATTGGTGAAGGAACACGCAGAGCTACTACATTTCGCTCGCGGAGATGCATTGCAAGATACCGCCTTGGCGGCGAGTGCGTGAGCTGAATAAAAGCAAGGTTGAAAGGCCGGGCGTTGAAACGGTGAGCGAGTGAAGTAACCGGTCAATAAAATCCGGCCAATAAAATAATGCTTCAGTGAAACAATGCCGCACTCCGAAAAGTGCGGCACAAGTTGGCTCTCAACAAGCCTGATTTCTGCCTAAAATCTCAAACTGCCCGTACATGGGCGCGGAGCTATCCCTGGGTTGTCCAGTCGGAGTGATCCACATGGGAATCCAACCTGAGGAAATCCAAGTCAGAGCAGCGAGCAAAGCGGTGCCTTACTCGCTGCCACGGCTTTATTATTCCAATCTTAAATTAAGCTCCGATGACACCGCCGTCATCGCGCGTAATCACCACGGTGGATGAACGCGGGCGGTTGGGGAAACCATCGGGGAAGTGGCTGGGGTACAGCTCGCCGTCTAAGGGCTCACCTTGTTCGCCCGGATGCTGAATGTTGACGAACATGGTGCAGCCGTCGGGAGTGGTGACTACACCGGTGACTTCCTGACCACGCGGACCCACAAAGAAACGACGCATTTCGCCCGTTACCGGATTGGCGGCCAACATTTGGTTATTGCCAAACGGACCTTCCAGCAGTTGGCTGCCACTCATATCGGTTTGAATCCACAATACGCCACGGTAGTCGAACCAAATGCCATCGGGACTGGCGTGCAGATTGCTGTCGTCTAAATCCACACCGGCGGCGGCATCAGCCGGATCACCCGACAGCATGAAGATATTCCACTCGAAGGTGTCTAACCAGTGGCGACCCAAAGGCGGGCTCCAACGGATGATATGGCCGTAAGGGTTCGGACCACGCGGGTTGGGGCCGTTGGTGTCGTCTTCGGTACGACGAGTGTTATTGGTGAGGGTGAAGTACACATCGCCACCGATAGGATTCACAGCACCCCATTCCGGACGATCCATCGGAGTGGCGCCCACGAAATCGGCTGCGGTACGGGTATTCAGCAGAATATCGGCTTGGCTGGCGAAACCGTTTTCAGGGGTTAAACCGTTGCTGCCGAATTCCAAAGTGATCCATTCGCCACTGCCATCGTCGTTGAACTTAGCAACGTACAGCGTGCCTTCATCCAAAATGCTGCTGTCTAGGTTACCGGGAGTGAAGTTGCGTTTGCTGACGAAACGATAAATGTATTCGAAGCGTGCATCGTCACCCATGTAGCAAACCACCGGACGGCCCACGGCCAAGGGGGCAAACACTACGCCTTCGTGGCCAAAGCGGCCTAAAGCGGTGTGTTTTTTGGGTGTGCTATCGGGATTAAACGGATCGATTTCCACAATCCAGCCATAGGTATTGGGCTCGTTGCGGTAATCGCCTTCAGCGCTGTCGGCACTTGGCGTGGCGTTGAAGCGTGCGTAGACGTCTTCGTCGCGGGTGTGCCAGCCATAACGACGGTGACGAGCGCTGGTGCTCACGCCGTAACGGCTTTGCTCGCGCGGTTGTTCGTCGTCGTTAACGAAGTAACCGGCCCAGTTTTCTTCGCAGGTCAGGTAGGTGCCCCATGGCGTTACACCATTGGCACAGTTGTTTAGGGTGCCACGGGTGGCAATACCTTCAGGGCTGTACAGGGTTTTAGTTTTGTCGTCGCCGCGTACTGGGCCTTCCAGTTCCATGTGGGTGCTGCCGGTAATGCGACGGTTGTAGCGGCTGCCTGTGACTACTTCCCAATCATTATTGGTGAAGTTTTTACGCACGTGAATCACGCTCACACCGTGGGCGGCCACTTCTTTGCGAACTTCATCCAGCTCGGTACGCACGCCTTCATCGCTAACGGTAGGACCGTTGGTGTGCATTAAGAAGGGATCCACGTATTCGTGGTTCATCACCAATAAACCTTCGTCCGAGCTTTGGCCGCCTGAACGTAAGTCGATGGGGAAGAAGTGCAAGCCGTCGTGGTGCGAGCCCACTTGATTTTCTTGATCTTCACCAGAGTTGCTGGCGTCTAAGGCGTCGAACTCGGGCAGGTTACCGGTCAGCGGTGTGCCCCAAGGCACGAAGTTTTGAGTGCGATAACCGACGGGCACGGTGACATCATCAGTGCGATTGGTGGGAATCGCTTCAAAACCTAAAGATGCAGTCACCCGAAAGAAGGGATCTAAAGATTTCAATAACAGCGGGTTGGCAAAGCCAATGGCCTGGGCGGTGCCGCCGGCCAAAATACCACCTACCGCAGCGCCTAAGCTGCCACGTAAGACATCGCGGCGCGACAGGCGGCGCTCGACGATATCTTGGAAGGGGGTGTTATTGGAATGATTGCAGTCCAACTCGGGATTGAGGTTCTCGTCTTCAACCTCGTTAACTGAGAAAAAACGTTTTTTAGCCATGGTGGGGGGCTCCAAAATGTACGCTAGATCGATGCAGCCATACAGGCTAATTAGCCACAGTGACAGAAACGTGGCTTTTTTATGAAGGCAAGATGACAGTGCGTTGGCCGTGGCCGTTTTTCTTAAGGTGCGAACGCTTGATGAATGGTGTTTGATCGAGAGCAAATTCGAGGTTTTAACGCTTGCGCTGAGACGCGCATAGCGCCATCATGGCGAATGGTATGGCTGTTATTTCGATGGCCACTTCATGACGAGCAATTCATGACAGGTGTTACTAGCACCTGACAGCGTAGAGTTTGGGTAGGACTCGGATACAAAATGTGGACTCAACAGAGCCCAAAATGCCAGTGGGGCCTGGCACAACTGACGACTAAAGCGATAATGATTCGTGCTTTAGTGTGGGGGCTTATCGCTTGTTTACTGAGCGCTTGTGATCAACACACTACCGATAGCAAGACTGAAAATGACGAGCAAGAGCGCGCTACCACTGAGGCCGTGGTACATGTGTATAACTGGTCAGATTACATTGCGCCTGAGGTTTTGGCGAGTTTCGAGCAAGAAACCGGCATTAAGGTTGTTTACGATGTGTTCGATTCGAACGAACTGTTAGAAACCAAGTTGCTGGCCGGTGGTTCGGGTTATGACATCGTGGTGCCCACTGCGATTTTCTTACAGCGTCAAATTCAAGCAGGGGTGTTCCAGCCTTTGCAGCGCCAACGCTTACCCCATTGGGATCAACAATGGCCTGCCATCATGCAGCGCACCGCGCATTTCGATCCCGACAATCAGCACGCCATTAATTATATGTGGGGTACCACAGGCTTTGGCTACAACACAAAAATGCTGGCCCAACGCCTACCCGATGTTGCCGTGGATAGTTGGGCGTTAATCTTTACGCCTGAGTATATGCAAGCACTGGCCGACTGCGGTGTGTATTTTCTTGATGCACCTGAAGAAATGCTACCAGCTGCTTTAAAGCATTTGGGCATTGCTCCCGATAGCCAGGATCCCGCTCATCTTGCCCAAGCCGAAGCCCTGTTAGAAAGCGTGCGCCCTTATGTGCGTAAGTTTCACTCTTCGGAGTACATCAATGCGTTGGCCAATGGCGATATCTGCTTAGCTGTGGGGTGGTCGGGTGATGTGTTGCAAGCTCGCGAGCGGGCAAAAGAGGCCGGCCAAGGCGTCGACATTGCTTATGCGGTTCCTCAAGAAGGCACACGAATGTGGTTCGATATGATGGCGATTCCCCAAGATGCACCGCATCCTGAAAACGCCCATGCTTTTATTGATTATCTGCTGCGCCCTGAAGTGATCGCTCAGATTTCCAACACGATTTACTTTGCCAATGGCAATTTGGGCGCTCAGCAATTTTTAAGCGAAGATGTGATTTCAGACCCATTGATTTACCCCAGTGAAGCCGTGGTTTCGCAGCTGTTTACCGTGCGTGCTTACGAAGCCGAAGCCCAGCGTTTGGTGAATCGATTATGGATGCGGATCAAAAGTGATCGGGCCTCAAACCACTGAGCAATCTTTAAGCCACAGGCTTATTCCAAGCTGGTGGCTCATACCATCAAATTACACAATTAATCAGCTAAAACACGCGTTGCCAGGGTTTGCTGTGCTATGGATGATAAGACGCCTGATCCAGTTTTGTTAGATATCCAAAACCTCAACAAAAGCTATGGCGATACTCAAGTCTTAAGCAATTGCCGCTTACAAGTCAGAGCAGGCGAGATCTTAGCTTTGTTGGGGGCGTCGGGTTGTGGAAAGTCCACCTTATTGCGACTGATTGCAGGGTTGGAATCGCCCGATAACAAGCAGCCTGCAGCGCATCAGCTGGCCTGTGATGATTCCAAACAAACCAAGCTATACCTTGCCGGGCAAGACATCATGCATTGGCCGCCGTATCGGCGCCCGGTGAATATGATGTTTCAATCCTATGCGCTGTTTCCCCATTTAAACGTGCGCGACAATATCGCCTTTGGTTTACGTTACGAACAACAAACCTGTGCGCGTTTAAATAAAGCCCAACAAAAGGTACGAGTAAACGAAGTCTTGGCTTTAGTGAAATTGGAAGAACAAGCCAAGCGTTACCCGCATCAACTATCGGGTGGGCAATGTCAACGCGTGGCTTTGGCACGAGCGTTGGTGAAGCAGCCTCAGCTATTGCTATTAGACGAACCTATGGCGGCTTTGGATCATCAACTGCGTCAACAAACCCAAAAAGAATTACGCAAGCTGCAGCAACGTTTGGGCATCAGCTTTATCTTAGTGACCCACGACCGCACTGAAGCCATGGCGATGGCCGACCGTATTGCCATTATGGACGCTGGTCGTGTGGTTCAAATCGATACCCCAAAACGACTTTATGAGCAGCCCAACAGCCGCTTTGTTGCTGAGTTTTTAGGCGCGGTGAATTGCTTTCCGGTGCAGGTGTTGGAATGTGCTCAACAAGCTCCAGACCAAG
>JAKSCJ010000385.1 GCA_022360675.1 Lysobacterales bacterium | reverse complement strand
TCGCGAAATACAATGTGAATGTCATTGCCTTGATGACGAGTGGTAATTTTAAGATGCCCGAGCTGCTGTGTTTTTTGTGGATCGATCGCCTGGGCCGCATTGGTGATCATATTCAGGAACACCTGGTTAATCTGCGATGGCGAACAGGTAATTTTAGGCAGCTCGCTGAAATCTCGTTCCACCTCCATTTTGTTTTTTACGCTATGTTTAGCAATGGCTAAGGTGTTGTCTAAACCAGCGTTGACATCGTACTCGTCTATGCGGGCGCGGTCGAGGCGGCTGAAGTTTTTCAGATTCCCCACTAAATCAGAGATTTGGTCTAAACCATAGTCAGCATCGCTAATGGCTTCGTGGGTGTTACTGAAAATCTCATATTGTTGCGCTTCTTGATACAAAAGCTCCACGCGCTCGGATTGCTGTTTGATTTTTTCTTTATCGCGATCGCCGCTGCGTAACAGGGCGAGTAAGTCGCGGTGGGCCTGAACCAAGGCTTCCATTTCGTCGAGCTGGGTTTTAATAGAAAAGATATTGCTTTTGGCATAGCCCAAAGGCGTGTTGATCTCGTGGGCAACGCCGGCCACCATCTGGCCTAATGAAGCCATTTTTTCCGACTGAATTAACTGCGCTTGGCTGTTTTTTAGTTGATCTAAAGCGGTGCTTAATTTAGCCGTTCGTTCCACCACTTTTTGTTCCAACGATTCATTGACCATTTGCAGTGCCTGATAATAAGCACGTAGGCGGAAGCCTGCATAAACCAGCAATACAATTAATAAGGCGGAAAAACCGGCCAAAGCCAAGCGGTAACGATCTTGCTGTTGCAACGCGGTCATGCTGCTTACATTCACCGCTTCGCTCATGCGATCGAGTTGGTGCGGGGTATCGATGGCCAGTAATTGCAGCAATAAGTCGTCGGTTTCACCTTTTTCTGCTAGCACGGTATTAACGTGGCTGAGCAGGTTATCCATCAGCTCTTGAATGCTGGGTTCGAGCTGAGAGCGGCGTTCTTGTAGTTGCTCGATCCACACCTTGGCCACAAAGGCATTTCCGGCCAGCGGGTTAGATGCATATTCCAGCGTTTCTTTGGTTAGCTCGCGCGCTGGATTGAGTAGTTCCTCATACCATTGGCCGGGTAAAGAGCGGAGAAAATCTTGGTTGGCAATGGGTACCGCATTAATGGAACCGCGCAGAGCTGCATTATGAATTTGGAACTGCTCGTTCAATTCTTCTTTGCGGCGGCTGGAAGCTAAATAGTCCTGCATCGCCTGCAACGCAGCGGGGCTGGGCGTTTGGGTGAAGGTGTTGGCTTCGTCGCTGAGGCGGCGATGCAATAGATGTTGACGGCTGTATAGCTCTTGCAGGCGTACGTAATCGGTAATGATGGCCAGCCGCGCTTTGAGAATTTCTTCGTTAATTCCGGTATCTAACTGGCGCAGCTCACCCAGCAGTAAATTCGTTTGCGAGTATTGCTCGGTGTCGCTTTGCTGCGCTTTGACGGCCAAATAAGACACCACAGTAGCTGCCAACAAAGACAAAAAAAGGATGCCAATGGTCGTGTAGCGCATGGTACTGATAGGAGTTTCCACCGAAGTCGCCTTTTCCTAGGGGCCTGCACCGTGGCTGCTGAACATTAAGGCTTTAGGGCGCTATGGCCCACAAGTGGCTGAACGATTCAATGAACAGCGCACACCGGTGCGTAGCTTTTCTGCTGCTTATTTTTTGCGCGAACTTAAAATCAGCAAGCCCATGTGGCCAAAAGCCTGCATGGCCAGAATGCTGTTAAGCGTAAACTTATGGTTCTACTAGAAAAACTGCCACCGCTACGGGGCATCTGTCAAGCGTTTGCGGGAACGCACTGATGGCGTTCCCCGCTGGAGATTGTAATTAGGCTGCACTCATGCGCGGTAGCGAGGCATCGACGAGCATCGCTGCGGTTTCTTTTGCTGCTTGAATAGCTTGAGCGCTGGGGTTCACTTGGCAGGTCACGATGAGGCCATCGACCACAATCATTAAGCGATCCGCCAAGGCTTGGGGATCAATGGCACCGGCCAGCGCTGCTTGCTCGGCGATCATGGTGCGATAAGCACGCTTGTGCTCGGCTGCTGCTTGGTGCACGGGGTTATCGTGGCTGGCAAACTCGGCGCTGGCGTTGATAAACAAACAGCCTTTAAAGTCGGGCTGCTCAACCCACTGACCCAGTAAATCGAATAAATACAGCAGGCGTTCGCGGGGATCATCCGAGAACTGCAAAATGCTTTCGTAGCTGTGCTCGCGGGCTTCTTCGTCGCGTTTGCGTAAGGCGGCGACAATAAGCTCGTCTTTCGATTTGAAATGTGCGTATAAGGTGGGTTTTGAGACCTTGGCTTCTTCTAATATGCGGTCAATACCCACGGCATGGTAGCCCTCGCCATAAAACAGGCGCATAGCTGTGGTGACCAATGCCTCACGTTTTCGTGAAACACGCGGCCGTCCACGGCTGTTGGCCGTGCTGGCGCGATCTCCCGCAGGTGCTGGTATGGGGGAAGTGGTCATCGATTCCGTCATTATGATTCGCCTCGTGCGTCAGCGCCTAAGCGCGCTGTCTAGCTGACTTGTCAGTATGTTGTAAGGACGCAGTGATTGGTATTCCCAAAGCTTGGTTTCGGTGCCGAACCGCTCTGTTGATGGGCTGGGCACAGCGAACATTCGAACCTGCCGAATGAC
Organism: Lysobacterales bacterium; assembly: GCA_022360675.1. Lineage (GTDB taxonomy): Bacteria > Pseudomonadota > Gammaproteobacteria > Xanthomonadales > Wenzhouxiangellaceae > JAKSCJ01. The sequence goes on along the minus strand of JAKSCJ010000385.1, from coordinate 7,614 downwards.
TGCAATCATTAATGATTTCGAAACACTAAACTTTGTCTCAGATGGGAGTGAGCTGACCTGTTAAGCCCTCGCGACCTGGCCAAACTCTACAAACAGATGCAATCCTTGCTACTGACTCCATTAATGTTAATGAGGATACCTTGCTCAGGCTTCAGCTGCATGAATACGGGGTGTCTATACCGCAGAGGTATAAAACAGGTAGCATAACGCACCAAATTAGCGTATTTGGATTGAAGCCACTTGCAAAGTTTTACGCCAGTGGTTATTTAGCAGCCCGATGCGCTTTGGAACAGTGTCTGAAGTCATGCACTTACTGATACGTACGTACCGTTGTGATGTATTGATTCACTAATACATCATTAGCCAAGCCCTGTATTCAATGTTGATGATCACTTATTGGATTGGTCACCGAGCTGGGTTGACCACCGATATTTATCTTAATCACTAATGTTGAATACGACTACTTCAACTGATCGGACCATCGACGATGGTCTTATTGGGAGCTTTTCATGATTACTCGTGATCCGGCGGAGTTTGTTGCTGCCATTGAGCAGGGGAAATTAAGCATTGATGCCCCGGCGTTTGCTCGTGCTTCGTTCTTGGTGGAGCCCTCGGGCTTTCACATTAGTGAACAAACTGCGCAAGACAATCAATATATGGATACCGCAGCGGCGGTTAGTGCTCAGAAGGCACTGGATCAGCATCGGCAGTTGTCGGAAGCGATTAGTCATGCCGGTTTACCCACGCTGCGTTTTACCGGTCGTGCCAAAACCCCCGACGACGTATTCCCGAATAACGTTTTTGCCACGGTGCCAGGACGTTTTATTGTGGGCGCTATGTTGCACGCCGAGCGTCAACAAGAAGCCGAGCGCGATGATATCCGTAACTTCTTCACCCAAGTGTTGAACTACGAGAAAGTAGAGCTCGATCGCAACGATGTGGTGGCTGAACTCACCGGCGCTTTGGTGATTGATCGTGGTCGTCGTATTGGCTATTGCGGCATGACCCAACGGGTGGACGACGCCGGTTGTCGGGCGATGCACGAAGCCTTTAATTTATCGACCACTTTCCAGTTCGATCTCAAACCCGAGGAATACCACACCAATGTGGTGATGGCGGTGTTATCGTCGCGGGCTCTGGTTATTTGCCCCGATGCGTTTGTTGATCCTCGGGTGCCTGAAGCCATTGCCGCTTTGTATCCGGATCGTGTGATTCGTATTAGTCAAGAACAAAAAACAGCGTTTGCAGGCAATATTATTTCGCTCAGCGATAAAGATGTCTTCATGAGCGCTGTAGCCGCAGAAGCCATGGGTGAAGACAACCTGACCAAGCTGCGCGATTGGGGCTTTGTGGTACACGCCATTGAGCTGGACGAAATCGAAAAAGCAGGTGGCAGCCTGCGTTGTATGGTGGCGGAGATTTTCTAGATTTTCATTGCTTGTACTTAAAGCCAACTAGGTTTGGTTTTGATGAGCAAAGCGGTATCTAAAGAGGCCAGTAGAAAGCATGCTACTGGCCTCTTTATCGTTGAATATAAAGGCACATCAGGATAACTGCATAAAAACCTGGTGCAACATAGGGACGTATCATGACGAAGGATAAGCGCGCGGCGTCGCAAGATAAAACACATAAAGCCGCCTTAGCCAGCCAAGCATTATTAAGCCAAGAACAAGTGGATTGGCTGTTTCAGCAACTAGCTGCATGGCTGCCCGCCGATGACGACAACCGTGCGCGCTTAGTGCCTCAGGTAAAAACCGACGCCGATTTATTCCGCTCTTTGGTGGGTTGTCTGTTGTCGGCACAAAGTAAAGACGAAAACACTGCTAAAGCCAAAGCGGCTTTAATGGCATTAGCCGACACTCCAGCAGGTATCTTGGCTTTAACGAATGAGCAGATTGTAGCTGCCATTAAACCGGCGGGGCTATATAACGTAAAAGCCCGAAACTTACGCAAGTTATGCGAGCATTTAACCGCCAGCAACGACCCCATTCCGCGCGACCGCAAAGGTTTGATGGGCTTACCGGGTATTGGCCGCAAATGTGCCGATATTGTGCTGCGTTTTGCCCTGGGTGAATCGGTGATTGCGGTAGATACCCATGTGCACCGGGTGTGTAATCGTTTAGGTTTGGCGCGCGGAAAAACCGAGGCGGAAACCGCCGCCTGTTTAGAGCCCCGCGTGCCGGAATGGGCGCGTCATCATGGTCATATGCGCCTACTGGAATTTGGTAAACAAGTTTGCCAGGCGCGTAAACCGAACTGCGCACAGTGTCAGCTCGCCGAGATCTGTGCCTATGGCACCTTGGCGAGACCTGACCATCCGTAATAGCGTTAAGCATTTAATGGTGTATCGACGATGCTTTCTGTGGCTTGTTGATCGACAGGCTTAGCGCTTTGCTCTTGTCGCTCGGCACGCCATTGGGCACGTTCTTTAGGCAGGCTAAAGCTCACCAATAGCGCAATGCAGCCGCACACCAATAACACCAGATCCACCCAAGCATAGGTGCTATGGGCTGAATCATTGAGCATTTGCCAGAAGAAATCGCCTGTGGCAAAGCCATTAAGCCAAGGCAAGCCCAATAGCAGGGTGGCAATAATGCGGAAAAAGAAGCGATTGCTGTGATAAGCGTCTTGCTTCAAAAAGGCGACGGCAATCACGGCAAACCATAGCAAGAAGTAACACAATCCAGTGCCGAGTAAACGGGTATTTTCGCCGCCGGGATACAGTTTGTCGAAATAAAACAGGCCAATGCTGGCAATCACAATGCCGTAGCACACACCAATACTCAGCTGCCCTAAGCGACGATAAAACGCTGGACTGCGATGGCCTTCACGGCCATGGTGGCGGCGCTCTAACCACATCACATTACCCAAGGCGGTCATCACGCACAGCAACAAACCCAAGGCTAAATACACCAGCTTTAAGGCGGCTCCGCCATAGGTGGCGTAGTGCAAAGGCTCGATGGCGCCGAAAACCCGATTCACCACGCTGGGTTCATCAAAACGATTACCGGGCACCAAGCGGGCATCTACACCGCTTAGCGGTAGTAGCTCTAGCGTAAGAATTTCTTTGTCGGCGGCATAGGCCATTTGATAAATGGCGTTTTAGTCGCCCCAGTTATGAATAAAGATGGACTGCGGCTGTTGGCCGCCATCGGGATGCCGATGATGCAAGGCTGCATCCACCGAATACATACTGGCAGGTGTACCGCTGGCATCGATCTGGCCTGAGCCAATGACCTCGGTCAGCTTAGCGGTATCGCCTTGCATTACCACCACACCCATGATGGGCGTGAGGATCGTCATAATGCCCAAATAGGCGCCGGTAAAGGCCACCATCAAAAAGAAGGGTAAACCCCAGGTACCGATGAGTTTATGAGCATCTTGCCATTTCAAACGCACTTGTCGTTGCAGGCGCAGTGTGAAGAGTTCGCGGATGATTTTTTTGTGAATCAAAATGCCGCTAACAATGGAAATAAACAACATGATGCCCACAGCGCCCACCAGCGCCCGGCCTACGGTGGCACCGCCTAAAGCGCGTGGCCACATTAGCTCGCGGTGAAAATCGTACAACCAATGCGACATCCCCGAGCTTTTCGCCGCGATTAATTCACCCGATTCAGCACCCCAGCGTGCCACCACATTGCGTTGGCCGCCTTGTGCTTGCTGAATATAGGCGCTGGCCAGGTAATACGGCTTTTGTGGAGTGGGATAATTGAAACCAACAAAACTAACCTGCTCGTTGGCCTGTCGATGTTCGTCTAACCAGTTCACTAAGGTGTTGTGAATAGGCGTTGGAGTGCCATCAAAGGGTAGTCGCTTGGCTGGGTCTTCCCAGCTTTGCAGCTCGTTGTGAAATAGCGCTAAACAACCCGAGAAAGAGATAATAAAAATGACCAGCCCCAGAGCAATACCGCTCCACGAGTGAAGATCGTACATCCTTAAATATCGTTCACGTTGCATGGCCGGGCCTATATCATGGGTTTAAAGAAAACAACGAGTACCGCACTCAGCGCGCTGACGCCCAGCATGCCGCTGAGTAAGCGCCAAATTTTGGCTTCCCAGTAGCTCCATAGCACCAAAATCACCCAAATGCAGGGCAGGGCGTAAGACGTCCATAGCATGCGTGCGCGTAGATCGCCTGGGGTAATACAAACCAGGGCTGCGGAAATTAAAATCGCACCCACTAAAGCCCACAGGGTAGAGCAGCTTAAACGGGGCGATTTCCAAGTCCACCACAACGCTGCGGCCACAATGACGATGGCGATCAATACAGTCATCATAGTGCGCCACCAGTAGCGGGATTCATCGCTATTAAAGCCACGCCCAAAACCAAAGCCAGCACGGCCGAGGCATTAAATTGACGCGGCTTCCATTGCGAGCAAAAAATGGAAGCCACCGCACTAATGACCACCACCACAAGCCACAGTGGCACGGCTCGTTCCACGCCCCATTGGCTGGCGAGCAAAGCAAACACGCCGAAGCTAATTAACCAGCCTGCGGCGCGGCTTAGCCAGCGTAATGGTTTTGAGATACGTAATGCAGCAAAGGTGCTTCGTTGTGCATTGGCCTGATACCAAGCGCAGCAGCCTAAATACTGTAAAAACAAAGCACTAATGATAAGCATAAGCATTCAATTGGCGATGTTAAAAAAATAAACAGCAAATGTGGCAAAGGGCGCTCGGGGCGCCCTCATCAAAAATCATGTTGAAATGACGCCGTTGGGTATTAACGACGCCACTTAAATTTATGCTGTCAGTGCATTCCTTTCCCATTCGGCCACTGCGTTCAAAACGCCTTGGCGGAAGAGTTCGGCCACCTTGTCGATCTCTTGTTGCGTAATAATCAGCGGTGGCAAAAAGCGCAATGTGCAGCCATCACGCCCTCCGGTTTCCAAAATCAGCCCCAAGCGCAGACATTGCTGCTGGATCGCCGAGGCCAAAGCACCATTGGGGGCGGGAGCGGTGGTTTGCTCGGCACTGGGGTACTCGGTAACTTCTACACCCACCATCAGGCCACGACCACGCACCTCACCCAAGTAAGGCACTTCATTTTGCAGGCTTTTCAGGTAGGCTTGCAAGCGCTCGCCCATCATGGCTGCGTGCTCTGGCAGCGCTTCTTCCACCAGTGTGTCGAGGCTGACTTTACCTGCCACCATGGCCAATTGATTGCCACGGAACGTGCCTGTATGCGCGCCCGGGCGCCATTGGTCGTATTTGCGATCGTAGACCACCACCGCCAGCGGTAAACCGCCGCCAATAGCTTTTGAGATCACCACCACGTCGGGCACGATATCGGCATGCTCAAAGGCGAACATCTTGCCACTACGGCCCACACCACTTTGGACCTCGTCGAAAATCAGCGGAATGTCGTGTTTTAAAGTGATTTCACGCAAACCTTTCAACCAGCTAATGGGCGCGGTAACCACACCGCCTTCACCCTGAATGGCTTCGACAATAATAGCGGCCGGTTTTTGCACCCCCGATTGCGGATCGCTAAGTACGTGATCGAGATAATTCAGATTACTCTGCACACTTTGCTCGCCACTTAAGCCAAACGGGCAGCGGTAAGTATTGGGGTAGGGCATGAACTGTACATCGGGCATTAAGCTTTTGACCGGGGTTTTCGTGGCCAAGTTACCCATAATGCTCAAGGTGCCGTGGGTCATACCATGGTATGCGCCATTAAAAGCAATGATAGTGCTGCGCTGGGTTGCGGTTTTCACCAGCTTTAAAGCGGCTTCAACGGCATCGGCTCCGGTGGGTCCACAAAACTGTACCTTAGCTTTTTCTGCCAGGCTTTTGGGCAACACACTAAATAAACGCTCAATAAAAGCATCTTTGGCTGGTGTGGTGATATCTAAAGTATGTAGAGGTGCACCGCTATCGAGATGATGTTTTAACGCTTGGTGAATTTTCTTATGGTTATGACCTAAAGCTAGAGTGCCTGCACCGGCCAAGCAATCGATAAACAACTGCCCTGCGGTATCTTCTAGATACACGCCTTGTGCACGGTTAATAGCAATGGGAAAACAACGCGGGTAGCTTCGGGCATTGGATTCAACCTGGGATTGACGCTCCAAGTAGGGATTGTTGTTGAGTGTTATGGGTCCCTGCTGACAAAATTTGTGAAGATTCAAATCATCACAAGCAGCGTTGCTCAAAGTGGACATAATGATGTGCTCGCTTTATCCGTTGCAGCCATAAAAACATGTTAATGATAACCATAATCATTTGCAATTGTGTGGTTATATGATATCGTTATGAGCACATAACAATGGCGATCAATGCATTGTTTTTTCATCATTAATCATTGATAAACAAGCGCTATCTAAAGTTATAGGAAAGGGATCATGAAGCTTAAGGGAAATGCTGTGCCTGCATCGTCAGGTATGGCACCGTTGCAGGTTCAACAGGGCTTTAACAACACCTCGTGGCCCACGGTGGTGCACACCGCACAAGGCGGCTCGTGGCGCGATGAAATTCACAATATCAAAGCCTTAGTCGATGAATACTTGCACCAATCGGGCGCTTTGTTATTGCGAGGTTTTCAAGTACAAGACGAAGCCGATTTCCAAGCCTTTGCGGCCAGCTTTGGTTCGCCATTGCTGAGCTATGAGTTTGGCTCTACACCGCGCACTGATTTGGGTAAGGGTGTTTATACGTCTACAGAATATCCCGCTCATCAACACATTCCCTTACACAACGAGCAAGCCTATACCCTGCAATGGCCGTTGAAGATCTGGTTCCATTGCATGACCGCCAGTAAAGAAGGTGGCGAAACCCCTATTGCCAATAGCCGTGCGGTTTATCAAAGCATTGACCCTGCTTTGCGTCAGCGTTTTGAAAGTAAAAAACTCATGTACGTGCGTAATTATGGTAATGGCTTGGATGTACCTTGGGAAAAAGCCTTCAACGTTTCAGGTCCACAAGCCAAACAACAGGCCGAAGCGTTTTGTCGCGAACAACAAATCGCTTTTGAGTGGAAAGACGACGGCGAACTACGCACCCGCCAAATTTGCCAAGCCACCGCCCAACATCCCATTACCAAAGACTGGGTGTGGTTTAATCAAGCCCATTTATTCCACGTTTCTAACCTCGAGCCCATGGTGCGCGAAACCTTATTAAGCGTAGTGGAAGAAGCTGATTTACCCCGCAATGTGTACTATGGCGACGGCAGTCCATTAGAAGATTCTGCCCTAGAAGAAATCCGTGGTGTACTCGCAGAACACGCCGTGTATTTCCCCTGGCAAGCAGGCGATTTAATGATGCTCGATAACATGCTCACCGCCCATGGACGTGCGCCATTTAAAGGTGATCGGAAGGTGATTGTGGCGATGGCGGAAGGGTTTGATGGTAGTGAGGTTTAGTACCTTACGATCTTTTGTTGTTGAGTTTTGTGTTTTGTTTTCGCCGCCTTATTTTTTTAGTTTCGCCGCTACCCGGTCGGTGTTTTTTGTTGCGCCACTGCGCGGCGGCGAGTAACTTTTCTCTACGGCGAGAAAAGTCACCAAAAGCGCCTTGGGTTTTTAAATTGAGTAATGTACTGTCGTATGGCTCATGGCACACGCATTCAAAGGCTCTTAGCCTATGAATGCTTGCTCAGCCGTCCTGGCTG
>JAKSCJ010000451.1 GCA_022360675.1 Lysobacterales bacterium | reverse complement strand
AGCTTAGAGCCTTAGATATTCCTGTAATGCCGGTGAATGCATTGGAGCAGGTGATTGATGATGAACACATCAAATCGGTGGATTTATTTCAATATCAACATCATGAACAATTGGGAACGACGCAATACATTCGCCATCCGGTGCGCTATTCAGCCCACGAGCAGTTGCCGCAAGGCCATCCGCCAGGTTTAGGTGAACACCAAGAAGAAGTGTTGAGCGATTGGTGTGGTGATGTTGAGAAAAGTTAAGTAGATGGTGGCAAGCTTAAGCTGCCACCATCTACTCAGGAATTAGTTGCCTAGTGAAGCATAGTAGGCGGCTAGGTTGGCGATATCAGCATCCGACAATCCTTGGGTCATGGGGCCCATGATTTGGTTTGGACGTTCACCAGATTTAAAGTTCTTTAATTGAAGAAGTAAGTATTGTTCTTGTTGGCCAGCTAAATGTGGGTAGTGGGGAACTTTGGATTTACCATCGGCACCATGGCAGGCAGCACACATGGCTGATTTGGCTTTACCTGCGGCAGCATCAGCAGCATCGGCATTTCCAACAACAAACATGGCCAAACCAGCAGCGAGTAACACACGTAACATAAATAGACTCCGTTCAACTTAATGAGTAAACATGCAGCAGCGCTGCATTGCTTATGAAAATTTTCCTTACTGTTAAACCACTACGATTCTGTGGCCAAAGCGTGCCTGTAAAGACAGAATAGTTCACACCATTAATTGCTCAAATCATCCTTGAGCTAAAAACAAGGTTTTGAAAAATCGATGCTAAGAAAGTGGATAGGTAAGTAAGTAAAAAATACGAGAGCGGTAAGAATCGAGATGAGCATTCATGGCGGCAATTACAAAAAAACCGCCGCCATGAATAATGCTGATTACTGACCTAAAGAGGCGTAGTAAGCCGCCAGGTTGGCGATGTCTTCGTCAGATAAAGCAGCGGCCATGCCAGCCATAACAGGATCTTTACGAGCGCCTGATTTGAAATCTTTCAATTGTTTGGCCAAGTACGCTTCTTTTTGACCGGCCAGGTTGGGCCACGCGGGGCTGGCGCTGATGCCATTAGCACCGTGACAACCAGCACAAGTGCCTGCTTTCGCTTTGCCAGCGGCAGCGTCTGCAGCGTTTGCATTACCTACAACAAACATAGCCAGGCCAGCAGCCAGTAATACACGTAACATAATCGACTCCGTTTAACTCGTTGAATGTTGATTGCAGCTAGGCTGCATCATTTTGACCATTCCACACCGTTAAAACCCCTAGTCCTATCGGTGGGACAGTATCTTGTTTTAAGGGTCTAATTTTACCCTGTCTTGGATGTATGGCCGCTGAATTTGTTTTTTAAGAGTTATTGCTTGTTTGTTATAAGCAAAGCAGCCAATCGTGGGTGTAATTATGCCCTTAATTACGTTTTGTTTTATGTATTCAATATCAGTGATGTTGTATGCATTGAGTATTCGACTTTGGTCTGCAACGCCACTGATTTAAATATCGGTTTCTATATCCTTACTGGTCTTTTTAAATGCATATGAGATGCATTTAGTATTGAGTGCCTTCCTTGTTAAAGGAATCTCGCCATGGTGGCACCAAACCAATTTTTGATCCTAAATAAAGATCACTTAAGAAGACCGCTATACCAATAAATGTGCGGCATTTTTAAGTGTTACAAATGGTGTCTGTAAAGATAGCGAAATATGCAGCAATGTGATGTGAATCATCAATCGTTTACATGGTGTGTTACGGCACCGCTTGCTGCTTATAGAGTAGGGTGCTGGAAGATCAATAAAAGCAAGTGTTTATCGTTTGCTTAGTGCATTGATTAAAGCACCACCGATAATTAGCGATGCGCCCAAGATGGTGTTGAAGCTAGGGAATTCAGCAAAGATAAAAAAACCTAATGCTGCTGAAAATACTACTTGGATATACGAATAAGCGCCCACCTTGCCAGCCTTTTCAGCCGTCATGGCTTTGGTTAACCCGATTTGGCCAATTTGCGTGAAGATTCCCACCAGCAGTAATACCAACAATGCATGACCACTGGGTATGACAAAGTTGCCACCCAGCAATAAAAGGGAAATAGGTAAGGCGATGAGTGGAAAATAAAAAATAATGACAGCGCTGTCTTCGCTGCGCCCCAGGCGGCGAACTAACACATAGGCAATAGCGCTGCCTAAAGCGCCGAGTAAACCCGCTAATACACTGAGCCAAGGTAGTGTCTGTTGTAGTGTTTCTATTTGGGGTTCGGTGGGCTGAACCATGATACCCAGGCCGAATAGACTCAACACAATACACAAAATCGTGGCGCGCTGGATGGACTCGCGTAAAAAAAGCCAGGCAATAATGGCGGTAAAAACGGGATAAGTGTATTGCAACACCACGGCCTCGGCTAAGGGCAGGGTGGTGACGGCGTAGTACACACAAATTAGTGCGAGTGTGCCCGCCAAGCCGCGTGCGAACAAAAGGCCTTTTTCCTTACCCCAAGGGGAGATGCCTTTGCGGCGAATATCGAGATAACTAATCAACAATGAAACCAAAGCCCGTGCTGCGACAATTTCGAACACGGGGATGCCCAGCAAGGCCGCCTGTTTGACACAGGCGGTCATCAGGGCAAAACCTAAGGCAGAGAGCAGCACATAACGAATTGCCAAGGGCATGGTGCGGCCTTTTATTGAAATGGCTTCCGACAGTGGGAAGCCATTTTTGCTTACTTAGCGCTCGGCACCTAGTTCGGCCAGTTGCTCGGCCTGATGGGCTTCGCTTAGGGCGGTCACTAAAGGGTCGATGCCGCCAGCCATGATGTCGTCTAGGGCGTATAAGGTGAGGTTGATACGGTGATCAGTCACCCGGCCTTGCGGATAGTTGTAGGTGCGTACGCGTTGCGAGCGATCACCGCTGCCCACTTGCAGTTTGCGATCTTGGGCCAGACTTGCGCGTTGTTCTTCGCGTTGGCTGTCGAGTAATTTGGCTTGCAATAAACTTAATGCACGCGCTTTGTTCTTGTGCTGTGAGCGCTCGTCTTGGCATTCCACCACGATACCGGTAGGCAAGTGGGTGATACGAATAGCCGAATCGGTGGTGTTTACGTGCTGACCACCGGCACCTGAAGAGCGAAACGTGTCGATGCGTAGATCGTTGGTATTGATGTCTACTGCTTCGATTTCATCACTCTCGGGCAAAATGGCCACGGTGCAGGCCGAGGTATGAATGCGCCCCTGGGATTCAGTAGCGGGAACCCGCTGCACCCGATGCGTGCCCGATTCAAACTTCAAACCCGAATACGCGCCTTCGCCCACCACACGGGCAATCACTTCTTTGAAACCACCGTGTTCGCCTTCGTTGGCGCTGATGATTTCCATTTTCCAGCCTTGAACCTCGCTAAAGCGGGTGTACATGCGGAATAAATCGCCAGCAAAAATTGCCGCCTCGTCACCGCCCGTTCCGGCGCGCACTTCAATAAACAAGTTGCGGCCGTCGTTGGGATCTTTCGGTAGCAGTAAGCAGTGGAGTTCGTGTTCTAGCGCTTCGAGCTCGGCTTCGCCGGCGCTGATTTCCTCATTCGCCATGGCGCGCATTTCGGCATCGTCTTCCTGCAGCATTTCCCGCGCTTGCTCGATTTGATCGTTGGCGTCTTGGCGGCGTTTGAGTGCAGCCACTAGCGGTTCGAGCTGGGAGAACTCTTGCGATAGTGTGCGGAAGCGGTTTCGATCTTGCGCCACATCGGGTTGGGCCAGCAATAAGCCCAATTCTTCGTGACGATCACGCAGTTGTTCTAGTTGTAGTTCTAATTGCGGGTTCATCGTTAGCCTTTCTTATGCTCCTGGCTGTCCATGAGTAGACGACTGAATGCCTGGACCAGCTCATGCTGGCCTTCGGCGGCCAGATTTTGCAACCCTCGGCTAGGATGATGCAAGAGGCGATTAGTTAATTGATTAGCGAATTGTTGCAAAACTTCTTCTGGATCGTTGCCTGCGGCCAGCATTCTTTGCGCCTGGGCGAGGCTGTTATCGCGAATACTGGCGGCATGGCGACGGTAGTCTTGCATCACTTCGTTGGCGCGGCGCTGCTCAAGCCAACCGAGGAATTGATCGGTTTCGTGGCGCACAATTTCTTGGGCATCTAAAGCAGCGCGCTGGCGTTGATCCAGGCTGTTGCGAATCACTTCTTGCAGATCATCAATGGTGTACAAGAAAACATCGCTGAGATCGGCCACTTCGGGGGCGATGTCTCGCGGTACGGCGATATCCACCAGCAACATGGGTTCGTGGCGGCGCTTGCGCAGTGCGGCTTTCACCATGGCTTTGTCGATCAACGCCACTTGGCTGGCGGTGGAGGTGATGACTAAATCGGCCTGGGCTAAAGCTTCGGGCAGTTGATCGAGTGTTAAGGCCTCGCCCTGATACTGGGCGGCCAGAGCTTGGGCGTTTTTGAGGCTGCGATTCGCCACATTGATGCGCTGAATACCCTGGGCGTGCAAATAATTGGCACACAAGGTCATCATTTCGCCAGCACCCACCAATAAGGCACTGCGCTGGGGCAGATCACCGAAAATCTGTTTTGCTAGCGCTACTGCGGCATAAGGTACAGTGACAGGGTCGCGACCAATGGCGGTTTCCGCGCGGATACGTTTCACCGTGTGGAAGGCGCGCTGGAACCAGCGATCGAGCATGGGGCCTAAGGTGCCAGTGCCTTTGGCTAAATCCCAGGCCTGTTTCACCTGGCCGCCGATTTGCGGTTCGCCAAGAACCAAAGAATCGAGACCACCACTTACATGCAATAAGTGACGCACGGCCTCGTGACCGCAGCGATGATAAAAGCGCTCGGTGTAAATTTGGGCATCAAGTTGATGCCAACGGTGCATCCATTCGATAATCGGCCCGCCATCTTGAGAATGGGTGGCTGCGTAGATTTCGGTGCGATTGCAGGTGCTCAACAGCGCCGCCTCGCTGACGCTGGGCAGCTGGGCTATATCGCGTAGCGCGGGTTGCTGCTGATCCGGAGCGAACGCAAAGCGCTCACGAATGTCTACGGATGCGGTAGTGTGATTAAGTCCTACAACAACTAAAGGCATGCCTGACTGTTTTATTGTGGCGGCGGACCGATCATTCTGCGGCCGGAGAAATCACGGATCAAGCATTAACAAAGGATGCTCATGAGCGGAATGGATGAATATATTCTGAAATATGCCCGCCAGTGCGCGCCATTACTGGCCGCAGCTGTTTTGACCGCATGTGCGGGTGCACAAAAAGATATAACCTCGGATACTCAGCAAGGTACCGATTTGGACCCGGCCGTGCAAACTGATGCACACGCCGATGTGGTGCGTGAGCCGGTGGATGCCGATGTGATTTACCACGTTTTGGCTGGTGAGTACCTGGGCGGAGAGAATAATTTGCCGGGTTCAGCCCGCTCGTATGCAGCAGCAGCTGAAGACTCAAACGACCCCACCATTGCCGAGCGTGCCAGCCGTATTTCTTACGCGGCTGAAGAATGGCGCGCCCTCGATAAAGCCAGCGCACGTTGGTTAGCGCTGCAACCCCAGGCTGACGATGCTCACCAATTGCGCGCTATCGCGCATATGCAAAATGGCCGTACTGAGGCGAGTGTGAATGAGCTGCGTTGGGTGATCGAGCATGCGCCCAACGTGGAAGAAGGTTGGGTGACCGCAGCGGCTTTAGTGGTCTCGGTGGAAGACGTGACCGCCCAGCAACGCGCCACGCAAGCTTTATTGCAAACAGCACCGAGCCAGCTCGATGAAGACCTCTATGGGCGCAGTATTTTTGCTTACCGCTTAGGCCAGCACGAACAAGCCTATCGCTTTGCTAATGAAGCCGCTGCTGATAGCGATGACGTGGAAATTATCCGTTGGGCGGCTCAAGTGGCGCATGCCCAGGAAGATACCCAAGGGGCGATTGAGCATTATCGTCGCGGCTTGAAGGTGGCACCGCGCGATCGCGATTTGAATTTGGCTTATGCCGAACTACTACGCTTGAGTGGCGATCTGGAACAAGCCTTAGCGCAGCTCGAAACCCTCAAGCCCGACAGCGCTGTGCTCTACACGCTGGCGGTTTATGCGAACAGCATTAAAGACCAAGAAAAAACCGCCCGTTATTACCGTCAACTGCGCAAGCTGGATGAGATCGGCGAAAGCGAGCATTTCTACTTTTGTGGCCAAATTGCCGAAGCATTGGATCGCTATGATGAGGCGGTGGCGTGTTACCAACAAGTAACTGTTGGCGCTGATGTGAAGCCTGCAAAAATTCGCATTGCCTATGCCCTCAGCCAAACGCAAGGTGTGGAAGCAGCTCGCGCTCACCTCAAGCCGCTGCTCGATAGCACCGATAAAGAAATGGTTGAGCAGGCTTATTTAGCCGACGCCGAAGTGCTGCGCCAAGATAACCAACTGGAAGCTGCTTTGTTCAGCCTTAGTGATGGTTTGGCGGTGTTGATGGATAACGCCAATCTGCTCTACATGCGCTCGTTGATTGCCGAGGCTATGGGCGATATCCACCTGGCAGAGCAAGATTTACGGACCGTTATTCAGAACGACCCAAATAATGCCATCGCGCTCAATGCCTTGGGTTACACCTTAGCTAATCGCACAGATCGTTATCGCGAAGCCTTGAGTCTCATCGAGCAGGCGATGAAGATTAACCCGCACGATCCAGCCACTCTGGATAGCATGGGTTGGGTACTTTATCGCTTAGGTCGTACCGAAGAGGCTGAAAGCTTTCTGCGCCGCGCTTTAGTAGCCGATGCCAATGCCGAAATTGCCGCCCATTTAGGTGAGGTGCTGTGGCAATTACAGCGTTTTGACGAGGCCAAAGCTGTCTTTAGGCAAGCGCAAACGCTTGATGCTTCCAATCCGGCATTAGTGGAAAGCTTGCAGCGCTTAGGGATTGATTTGTGATGGCTATCAAGCGCAGGCAACCGCAAGGTATTGATCGACCTGCGGCCCTAACCGTATGGCGTGCGGCAACGCTTGCTTTGCTTGTGTTGATGCTTACTTCCTGTGCGTGGAACACACAACCCGATGCCGAAGATGGTACTTGGGTCGCCGAGCGCGAACGTATTTTTGAGGAAGTCGGACAATGGCGTGTGCATGGCCGCTTGGGAATCTCCAACGGCAAAGACGGTGGCAGTGCGGGCTTTGTCATTCACGATAACAGCGATGGTCAACTGCGTTTGAATCTCAGCGCAACAGGCGGTCGCTGGCGTCTTTTGGCCGGGCCAGACGGTGCCGAGCTTGAGGGCTCTAAAGTGCCGCTACGCCGAGCGCCTGAACCCGAGCCGTTGGTGCAAGAAGCCTTGGGTTGGTATTTGCCAGTAACCCTCATGCGCGACTGGTTACGCGGTATTCCGGCACCTGCGGGGGCGGCTCTGAGTTTTTCAGAAAATGGTGCGCTTGCGGCTTTAGATCATGCCGACTGGCATATCGAGTACCAGCGCTTTCGTGAGGTTGATGGTGTGTGGTTACCGCAAAAAGTGGTGGCACGCAGTGGCCCCTACAAAGTAAGTGTTGTGGTGCTGGGTTGGCGTTTGGGTGAAGACGATAAGGCCTAGCTGATAAAGTCTGTTGCGCCCTGGATTCCATGTTCGCTGGCCATGTTCGCTGACGTGTAAGTAATTGATTACTATTGGTTTCATTTGGCTTACACAGGAGTGAATATGAAAAAAATGAAAATAATTTGACAGAAAGGGTTCCATAATCGAATTTATATCGTATAATGCGCGCCTCAACTGATTCAGTGGCTCTTGAAGTTGCCGGTTCAGTTAAGATGATCTAACATTTAGACGTCATCTGCTGGGACGTCGCCAAGTTGGTTAAGGCACGGGGTTTTGATCCCCGCATTCGCAGGTTCGAGTCCTGCCGTCCCAGCCATTCTTCCTTTCATCACAACCCAGGAACATAGCCGTGTCCCCTACTGGAGTGATGTGTTTTACGGGAAATGCCAATCCCGATCTGGCTCATGCCATTGCCGAAAATCTCGGCGCTCCCCTAGGTAAAGCCAACGTTGGCCGTTTTAGCGACGGTGAAGTTAGCGTTGAGATCATGGAAAATGTCCGTGGTCGCGATATCTGCCTAATTCAACCTACCTGTGCACCCACTGCTGATAATTTCATGGAGTTATTGGTGATGGTCGATGCCTTGAAGCGTGCTTCTTGTGCTCGAGTCAGCGCGATTATTCCTTACTTTGGTTATGCTCGCCAGGATCGTCGCCCACGTTCGGCGCGGGTTCCGGTCACTGCTAAAGTGGCGGCGAACATGATTAGCGCTGTGGGCACCGACCGTGTGGTAACGGTGGATCTTCACGCAGACCAGATCCAAGGTTTCTTCGATATTCCGGTCGATAACGTCTACGCTTCACCATTATTGCTGGCGGATATTTGGCAGCGCCAAAATCAGCACCAGCCAGTGGTGGTCTCGCCCGATGTGGGTGGTGTGGTGCGCGCACGCGCCATCGCAAAGCGCTTAGATGCTGACTTGGCGATTATCGATAAGCGCCGTCCACGCGCGAATGAAGCGACGGTGATGAATATCATCGGTGATGTGGCGGGTAAGTGCTGTATTCTGGTCGATGATATGGTCGATACGGCGGGTACTCTGTGCGCTGCAGCTACTGCTCTGAAAGAAAAAGGAGCAGAGAAGGTTGTGGCTTATTGTGTGCACCCCGTGTTGTCTGGGCCGGCCATCGATAACATCTCACGCTCTGCTATCGACGAGATGGTGGTTACTGACACCATTCCGCTGAGCGATGCTGCTAAAGCTTGCTCTCGCATTCGTCAGTTGAGTGTGGCGCAAATGCTGGCTGAAACCATTCGCCGCATGGCAATGGGTGAGTCGGTGAGTTCGCTGTATGTGGATTAGCCACTGATTTTGTTACCTATTGTTTAACGCTATGCGTTGAGACGGTATTTAACACAGAAAAAAAGGGTCGCTATTGCGGCCCTTTTTTGTGTCTACGGATTATTGGTTTCTGCTGTTACTTTTATAAGTATTTGCTTTTTATTTTGTTTTTTAGATCTCAAAAGCTAGTGGTTTTTTTTCTTGTTACTTGGGCAAATTGTCATAATTGCGCGCTATTTTGACGGCACACAAACCTGTGCTTCTGTGCACTTGTAAAAGCGGATTTATTTCCGGTATACAGGGGTTAGTGCAGATCAGAGCAAGGGAGACCTGGAATGCCACAAATGCACCAAGACACAGCTTTCGATCAGTCCAATGTCCAACGTGCTCAAACAGAGCAAAGTGCAGAGCCAGCTGAGCGTCCTGCCGCCGCTGGTGCGCATAAAAAGGGTGGGGCGAAAGTGCCTGCCTGGCGCCGTATCGAAGCGCTTAAGGAGCGCCGAGAGCTAAAGGAGGCGTTATCTGATATTTGGGCCGAAGATCCCGAGTTTGACGACGATTGGCTGGGTATCGGTGATGACGAGGATGGTGAAGAACCGCTCGATGGCCAAGATTTTGCTGAGCTAGACATGCGTACAGATGATGAGCTTGAGCCGTAATTGAATCGCTCGGCTGTCGCTTTGAATTGATCCTGTGGTATCGAGGCGGCCTTGAACTCAGTTTTGAGGCTGGCTAGTATCTTGCCGTGTTGGCTCGCTGCGGCGAGCTTCGCGATCTCATTTTTATTGCTCTCCGCTGTGCGGGGGTAATCCTCCTATGTCTGTCGTTGCGCATGCTAATGCCCTCGGCGGTCCTGCAGAATAAATAAAGTATGCGCAATCTCCTCAATGCTTCTCTGGGCGGCCAGCGCTATTGGTTGTTTTTGCTCTTATTGCTGTTGCTTTTGGTGGTGTACTTGCCGCTATTGAGCGCTGGTTTCTATAGCGATGATTGGACCTTTCTTGCGTGGTCACGTCACGGTGATGGGCCTTTGGGCTTTTTTGTCTACGATCACTCTTTCACCTATATGTACCGCCCCGTAGCCATGACAAGCTGGTGGAGTGTGACGCAGCTAGCGGGCTTGGAGGCGCATTGGCATTATCTATTTGCGATCTTATTGCATGTGGGTAGTGTGCTATTGGGTGTCTTGTGGCTGCGACGGCAGGGGGTGTCGTGGGTATTGCAGATGCTGGCGCTTGCCGCTTTACTTGCTCATCCCACCAGTGGTGCTACGGTGGCCTGGTTGGCGGATCGCTTCGAT
Source organism: Lysobacterales bacterium (assembly GCA_022360675.1). GTDB lineage: Bacteria > Pseudomonadota > Gammaproteobacteria > Xanthomonadales > Wenzhouxiangellaceae > JAKSCJ01. The sequence goes on along the minus strand of JAKSCJ010000451.1, from coordinate 2,661 downwards.
TTAATGATGTCGTTTGGTGTGATGTTGGGGCTGTTTTCCCTGAGTTATTTGGAAGTGCGTCCGCAGCAAGCCTCTATAGGTGTTTTGTTGGCTTTGCTTATCGCCATTGGTAGCAAGGAGACGGGTTTAATCTTGGTGCCCATCGCGCTTAGCACTTTGTTGATCTGTGATTTGTCGATCAAGCGAAGGGTGATTTTGGCGGGCAGTATTTTGCTGCTGACTCTGATCTATTTCATTGCTCGAAAATTAGTGCTGGGCAGCTTAGGTGGGATTACCTCGGGTGGGGGGGTGATTCAGGCGTTTCTCAAAGGTGCATGGCTGTGGTTTGGGCAGCTGCCGCAAGCCTTTGCTGGCCAAGGAATGCCGGTATGGCTGGGGGCGGGGTTGCTGTTGGTTTTGCTCTTAGGGCTTCTGGGGTTTGCTTTTACAGCGAGCTGGCGTCAGCGTCTGTTGGTGTTGCAGTTGTTGTTTGTGGTGGCTGGGCTGGCTTTATTGCAGGCACCAGTTACACAGATTGTGCTTGATCAGGCCGAGCCATTTCGTAGTGTGGTGAATTACCGCTTTTATTACTTGGCAGTTATGGCATTAGTTCTGCTTTCGGCTTATCTGTTGCACGTACTTACTGTGTCCAATAAGTTGGGGTGGTATCAGCCAGCGCCCGTAGTATTGGCGCTGCCTTTGATCGTCGCTTGGGTGTCGTTGGGTTTTGTTGGTACAAAGGCTTGGGCTGGTTGGACAGGGGCGGAAGCGCGTGATCGTGTGCTAATGGCGGTGAAGGAAACATTGCAAGCGCCTGAGTTGATTGCTATATCGCAACTCTCAGAAACCTGTTTGGTGCGTTTAACTGGTGCCGCTGATAAGCATACGGATATGCATGGTTACTCCGACTTAATGGTCAAGGCACATATTCGGCGCGATTCGCCTTTGGTCGATTGTGTTTTTGCTAGCGAAAAAGAACCTTGGAAAGCAATCTCATTATGGCAAAGTGAGCAAGATGCAAGTTACCAAAACGGTTTGTCGCAAAATCGCTCAGATAGCTATCGATCTGGGCGCTTGGCGCTACACACAAAGCTATCTAAAGATGCGCATCATTGGGCCTGGAAAAGCTACCAATATCAGAATCAAAAGTTTATCGCTGAATAACACTTAAGTCTTTGTTGCTGAAGCGTTATTGTAGGTATTTGTCTGAGGGCTTAAGCAGCCCGTTGATTGATCACCCGAAACAATTTGAAAAAAACTCAATTGAGTTGTTGACAAAGGCAAAATACCAGCCCATAATGCGCAGCCTATTCCGGGAGGGGTACCCAAGCGGTCAACGGGGGCAGACTGTAAATCTGCTGGCTATGCCTTCGTAGGTTCGAATCCTACCCCCTCCACCAGAATATTTAAATTCGCTATATGTGAATCATGTGGTGGATTTTGTCGCGCTGCCGTGTTACTCTGGCGTGCTGCGACGTCTGGTAAATGACGGAGCATGCTCTGTAGCAAAGGTAGGCATTACAGAGCTTAGGGTGTGCGTTTCAATTGAAGCATGACCCCCCGGTTTTCGGGTGCGGGTGTAGTTCAATGGTAGAACCTCAGCCTTCCAAGCTGATGATGGCGGTTCGATCCCGCTCACCCGCTCCAATCTAAATTAGGTTTTTCGTGCCCGCATAGCTCAGAGGTAGAGCACTCCCTTGGTAAGGGAGAGGTCACTGGTTCAAATCCAGTTGTGGGCACCATTCATCCATTTCCATATCTGGCCCAGCACGGCAAACAGCACTGGAGTGAGCATCTAATGGCCAAGTCTAAGTTTGAGCGCACGAAGCCGCACGTCAATGTTGGCACCATTGGTCACATTGACCATGGCAAAACCACACTGACTGCTGCCTTAACTAAGGTGTGTGCAGAAGCACAAGGCGGCGAGTTCAAGGCCTACGATCAAATTGATAACGCGCCCGAAGAGCGTGCGCGCGGCATCACGATTGCTACGGCTCACGTTGAGTATGAAACCGACGGTCGCCACTACGCCCACGTAGATTGCCCCGGACACGCCGATTATGTGAAAAACATGATCACTGGCGCGGCGCAAATGGACGGTGCGGTATTGGTTTGCTCAGCTGCTGACGGCCCCATGCCCCAAACTCGCGAGCACATTCTGTTAGCTCGTCAGGTTGGTGTGCCCCACATTCTGGTGTTCTTGAACAAAGCCGATATGGTTGATGATGAAGAACTGCTGGAATTGGTTGAAATGGAAGTACGCGAGCTGTTATCGAGCTACGACTTCCCCGGCGATGACACCCCTATCGTTACTGGTTCTGCGCTGAAAGCGTTAGAAGGTGATAGCAGCGATATCGGTGTTCCGGCAATTCTGAAATTGCTGGCCGAGATGGATGCCTACATTCCTGAACCCGTTCGTGACACTGACAAATCATTCCTGCTGCCGATCGAAGATGTATTCTCCATCTCTGGTCGCGGTACGGTAGTTACTGGCCGTGTTGAACGCGGCATCATTCATGTGGGTGACGAAGTGGAAATCGTTGGTATCAACGACACCACCAAAACCACCTGCACCGGCGTTGAAATGTTCCGCAAGTTGCTCGACGAAGGTCGTGCAGGCGACAACGTGGGCGTACTGCTGCGCGGTACCAAGCGTGACGAAGTGGAACGTGGCCAAGTATT
>JAKSCJ010000359.1 GCA_022360675.1 Lysobacterales bacterium | reverse complement strand
TGATGAATTTGTCGTTTTTCATGAATAGCTGATAAATATGAAAATAACGCTTGCCCCTTACGTAACGTCAGCCCCCAAAGCATGGTCTTGTGGAAAGGAAACTTGATGAAAATGCTTGCAATTGGTGACCTTGCAAAAAAGGCAGGGGTTAGTGTTCGAACGCTGCGTTACTATGATACACGGGGATTGATAACCCCGGTACGATCCGCGTCAGGACAGCGATTTTATTCCTATAAGAATATTGTGCGTTTGGGGCATATCCAGCTTTTGAAACGGGCCGGGTTTTCACTGAACCAGATTACGCGCATGATTGAAGAAAATGCAGTGAATAGCGCAAGCCTTTTGAAAGTGAACAGGGCTTTATTACAGCAGGAACGTGACCGCCTTGATAACGCGATATCTGTTCTTGATGAAGCGCTTAAAACCTTGGACGGGCAAGCAGAAACCGATCTTTCCACGCTTTGTAATCATATCAAACTTGGAGAACAAGCGATGAGTAGTGAAGAAGATTGGCAGAAAGTCTGGGATACATATTATACGCCGGAAGAAAACGCAAAATGGGCTGAAGCGAAGGCCAATGTATCGATGGATAACTGGAAGGATATTGAAAATGCATGGCCGGATGTTCTGGCGCGGACGGAAAAACTGGTGGGAACTGACCCGGCGGCACCCGAGGCACAGGCGCTTTTAAAGGAATGGAATGCCTTATCGCAGCCCATTTATGATATTGATCCGTCGCTCGCAGACAGCGTGAGCAAAATGTATGATAATCTGGATAATTGGCCGAAGGACGGTCCGCAACAGCCATTTTCAAAGGAAGTCTGGGAATTTATCAAGGCAGCAGGGGCTGCCGCGAAAGCATCCTGATTAAACGTAATATGGTTCGCGCCTGATCATTTTAGGATATTCCTATAAGATGGTCAGGCGTGCTTTTGCATCTGTTTTAAAATTGTTGTTGGATGGTTTCCTCGCCACTTCTGTCTTCGCCACCCTTTTCTTCATCAGTATTATCAGTTGGTGAAGTGTTTTCGTTAATGCGTGCGATCAGACTGTCCAAAAATGATGTGAGGCTATTAAAGTCAGTATCTGTATTGTCAGGGAAGTTTAGGTTATTTTGCAGCAGGTTAATCAACCTCCGTTCAATACCAATGGCCCTGCCATTGCCGGTTGCAAGCCCGCGCGGTAAAACCTGATCGCGACCTTCATCAGTTTCTGATGATACCGAAAGGTTTGTACTTTCAAGAGCACGATTTAAAACAGCGCGTTCAGGGCGTGAAAGGCGAACATTGTCAAAAACTGATGCTATATCGGTTCGTAGCTGGTTAAATCCGGATGCGCCATCATTATCGGTAGCGGTGTT
>JAKSCJ010000123.1 GCA_022360675.1 Lysobacterales bacterium | reverse complement strand
GCGGCATCGCGAATCTTCACATTCACCCGGCCATCGGCTCGTACCGGGCTGATTTCCACTTGTTCAAAGCCCGCCACCTGGGCACCATCCAGACTCACAAACTCCACCACTCGCTCGGGGCAATAACGTTGAACGAGATCGCGGGGTTTACCTTCGGCAATGACTTTGCCGTGATCTAAAATCAATACCCGATCGCATAAACGCTCGGCCTCTTCCATTTGGTGCGTTGTCACCAACATGGCGCTGTTTTTACGCTGGCGTTGATCGGCTAATAATTGCCACACCGCACGACGCGCCTGGGGATCGAGCTGGGATGTGGGTTCGTCTAGGAACAATAAATCGGGGTCGCCCATCAAGGCCATGGCCATCACCACCCGCTGCTGTTGACCGCCCGATAAATGACGATACTGAGCTTTACGCTTAGCACTTAATCCCAAAGCTTCGAGCAGTTCATCGGCATCTAAGCTGTGTTGGTAAATCGCACTTTTAAAGCGCAATAATTCTTCTACTTGTAATAAAGGTGGCAACACGCTGTTTTGCATGGTGACACCTAAGCGTGGCTTCACTTGGTCTAAACCCTTGCTGGTGGTGACATCGGCACCCAGCACTTGCACACGACCATCATCGGGTTTTAATAAACCTTCAAGAATCGAAATCAAAGTGGTTTTACCCGCGCCGTTGGGGCCCAGCACACCAACAATTTCACCTTGATGAATATCGATATCCACCCCCACCAAAGCATGTACCGCATCGCTACCTTCGTTATAGCTTTTGCGTAAACGCTTCGCTTGCACCGCCAAGCCTTTCGTTTCCGGCTTTACAGCGGTTTGAGCACTGGCTGCGACCGTCGCGAATTCACTCATAATGCCCCCTTGCGGTGTGCTAACGCGGCATCGAGATCAGCTGCCGATACACCGCTTTGTTCGCCTTCGTTAAAGCTAAGATCGACGCTCATATTCGGCAAGATGCGCTCGTCATGATCAAGAAAAGTCACAATGACTTTGACGGAAGCGGTTTCTTTTTCCGCCGCCGGCATGATGGTGCTGACCTCGCCTTTGAGTTGTAAGTCGGGATAACTACGCGGCGTGATGGTAACGGCTTGGCCTTTTTGAATGCGCCCGATATAGCTCTCATTGACCTTTACATGGGCTTCGATGGAGCTGGTATCGACCAAGGTAAAAATACCGGTGCGGGTAAAACCACCACCGGCAGACACCGGCGACACAATCTCGCCCACTTCGGCAGCGCGGTCGATCACCAAACCGTCGAATGGTGCATAGATATTGGTGTTTAATAACTGTTGTTGATGAATCGATAAGCGCCGTTCGGCCACCACCACTTCGCTTTCGTTAACGGCCACTGCGGCGGCCAAACGCGACACGGCAAAGTCGGCTTTGGTGAGTTCGTCGTCGCTGGCAAAACCCTGCTGATGTAAACGCGCAATGCGTTGATGTTGATCTTGTGCCTCGGCGTGTTGCACTTGTTGTTGCTTCAACATGCTTTGGGCCGAAACCAACTGTGCTTCGGCCAGGCTGACTTGACGTTGAATATCTTTCGAATCCAATCGAGCCAGCAATTGGCCGGTGGTAACTCGGCTTCCTTCGCGTACCAATACTTCTTCTAAACGCCCGGTCGTTACCGACGACACCGTAGCTAAGCGCACCGCGTTCACATAGCCTGAGGCATCTAAGACCGAATCGCTGGCGGGTACTTCATTATTTAAACCCACACTGGCAACGTTGCTGGTTTCTGTCTCAACCGCCACGGTATCTTCACTTTGGCTATTGGGAGCGGCTGCAAGAATTAAACGCCCTTCTTGCCATTGCCAAACGCCATATAAAGCTGCGATCACTAACACCGCTAAAGCGGCTTTTTGTACACCACCCCAAGCGCTATGACGGCTCGGGCTTGTACTTTGAAAAGAGCGTTCCATACGCCTTGTTGAATCAGGATGCGGCGGCGCGGCTACGGTTTCTCCGAGCAGGCGTCGCATTTCTTCTGTGCTTATTCTGGTACGACTCATCAGATTCCCTCTAGCCTATCGCTGCTGCAACAATGCGATTCCACAAGGTGGAAAGATCCACTGAACTTAAGTACTGGTATTAGCGGCCACTTTGTTGGGGTCGTGCAAAAAAACTAACCACGCAAAAGCTAAAGCCAAAACCAGGTAAACCAAAAACAGCCATAGCGTCCATTGAGGCGAAACGCCATCGCCGTAGGCGCGTCCTAAAGCAAAAGCGCCGATGCCAAATTGCAGCAAGTTAGCCAGACCCAGTGGTTTGCCATAAACACCGCCCACCGCACTGTCTTTAAGCATCCAGTTCAAGATGCCAAAGCCTAAGAAAAACCCCGCCATGATTTGCAATAACAAGCTGCCTTCAGGCAGGCCAATAAAACCGATTTTGTTCGCCAGTTCTTGCGGCATAAAATTCAGCACTACACCAATGGCAAATAAAACAATGGCGCTGATGGTTAATATGGTTTTTGAGTTCATCGTGTGCTCCTTTAAGCACCGCGCATCGTGCGCTTTATGCTTCGTGTTGAACAAAGTAATGCGCATAAACCTCTTCACGCCATTGATGGGCACTGCCAATACCCAGCTCAGTGGCATGTTGTTCCAGGTCTTGATTAATTAAATCGAAATGCTGTTGGTACCAGCGCGCCACGTCATCAAAGCTACCGATATCGTTCTCGTTCATGGCGCCCATGCTTTGCTCGTTGATGAACTGCCATTTCTGCGCCACTTCATCGGCGGCTTCGCCATAACGATTACTCAGTTTTAAGGCGGCGCTTAAGTATTT
>JAKSCJ010000308.1 GCA_022360675.1 Lysobacterales bacterium | reverse complement strand
TCGTGATACAGGCCGGAATTGGCCCCGGATAGGGATAACTCGAACAGAAATTCACAATACAGGGTGAACAGACTGAAATAGCGCAATCTGCAATCGGTGAACCCCAAGAGTTCTCACCACCATAACCGCAGGGTGCACAAGGCGGTGCCGCCGTGGCATTGGCCGCTTGGCATTTAACGCTAACACAGGGCGCACATAAAATTACACAAGGTAGGCAATGATAAATGGGGCCGTTAATTTGCCCGTTATTACCACCTTCGATCTGCTGCAGGCGACCTTCCAATTCGTCCACCTTAGACGATAGCTGCGTCACCTCAACTTCCAGTTCCTTAACGTCTTTACTCATTGCAGGCTTCCTTATCTTATAAAGAAGAAAATCACAGCCTGTACTACCGAGCGCTCAACATTTATCCAAACAAAGGATCCATCCTAATACAGGCTGAATAACAGCCGATAAGCCACGAGCAACCATGGTTTTGCCCACAGTATCGGCACACAAAACGATCTCAACGACACGCACCAACAGCACCACGGCAAGTCGCTGCTGGTAGCAAACAAAGCAATATGGCTAACAGCAAACCTTTAGGCGATTCGGCGTAGCGTGTTTGCCGTAATATGAGGAAATTCAATGGCCGGGCCTTCTTCTTGCGTTAATTCCATCGTGATGTTTTGGCTGTATTGCAGCTGCACCACACCACTCTCAAGAAACTCAAGCCACAGCTGCGTGCTATAAGCACTCACATTGGCATGGCTGCGCATATAGCTGCTGTTCACCACACCCGCTCCCGCCGTTTCGCTTGTCACATCAATAAATACGGTTTCTGCCACGGTTTCAGGCGTTAAAGCCAAGCTTTGTTGCAGGAAATAGTTAGGGTTCACGTTCGGATTACTGGGCACATCGGGGCCATAGGCTTGAACAAAAGATTCAGGTAGCAACACGCGCCCCTGGTAAGAAGGCAAGGCATTCACATTGGGAATTTCGGGCGCACCCGCAAAACGTTCAAAACCACCGACCGCTAAAATGGAATTGCCATGCGGCACCGACATCTGCTTAATGATTTCACTGGCGGGATCTTGTGGAAGAATAGGATTGGGTGCCGGTGGTGTGGGCATAGGCATCCAACCCACAGCACCCAGCTTTTGCTGAGTCTTAATTAAATGCAGCCAGCTACCATTTTCGGCATGCACGAGGCGGTTTTCTTGCGGCCCCGAGGCAAAATACACCCGCTGTTCATAAAACAGCACATAGCAATCTTGTTCATCAACCCCACCACGATTAGCGGCCGTTCCAGGAATAGCACTAAAGCTGATCTCTTCGTAATAAGGGAAGTTTTTCAGAATATAGCCGTTGGCAGCGCTTGCTTCAGGAATAGGCATCACACAATAGCCATTCGCCGGTGTGCTGGCCCAAGTGCCAATTAAGGCTGCCAAGGGCCCTAACGACTGCAAAATAGCTTGATCTTGGCTACCCCGACCCGGCCCCAGCAAAGGCTCGGTGATGTTACGCCAATAGGCAGGACTAGGTGCCACCGGACTGGCCAAGAACTGCCCAGAATAGATGGGCGCTTCGGCATCGGTGGTGGCGTTTATTTCTGTACCAACCACTTCAGCTTCGCTGGCCGCAGCCGACTCAACAGCTTCTTCCTGGCTAGCAGTGGAACGACGACTACGGCGACGACTGACCTTTTTCTTAGTAACCATCACGACTCCCTCGTTTCAGGCAAACATTAGTCAATGTAATGCAGCAATGTAGATCCTACTGGCCTTTTTATACGTTTTTCATAAATAATAACCAAGGGAAAAGACTGCCACCTGCCCCTTTATCACGATACTTAGTGCTTTCACCCTTTATTTCTTTATCTCTTGAGGCTAAGCAAAGACATAAAAAAACCCGGCACTTGCCATAACAAGCACCGGGTTTCTTCGTTTTTATAACGCTAGCCGTAGCGTTAGCGGTAATGATTAATCATCGTTACGCAGAGCGAAATCTGCTAGGCAGAGCGAAACCACAACACAATAACGGCCAACCAGCCCAGCATTAAGGCCAGTCCACCAATGGGCGTAATCGCGCCAAACCAGCGCGGTGCACCCAGCGCCATGGCGTATAGCGTGCCAGAGAAAATCAGCACCCCAACAAACCAAGACCAAGCCGCCAGTTGCCACCACAAAGCATCGCTTTGTATGCCCGAACGCGCCCCAAAAGCCAGAGCCAATAGCGCTAAGGCATGGTAGAAATGGTACTGATTAGCCGTTTCAAACCAGCCCGCAGCTGGGCCTTCTAAACGCAAGGCGTGGGCACCAAAAGCGCCTAAGCCTACAGCCAATAGACCCAGCACACCGGCTGCTCCCATGAACCAAGGCATGTTAAGAACCCTCCGCCGGGGCCATTACCCCCACCGACTCGTCCACACCATCGTTGGGCGGTGCCAGTAGATCGTCCATACGCTTGGCCCAGCTGTTGTATTTAAATTCGGGAATCTCAAACTCCCAACCTAAATGACGGTTGTTGATATCCTCGGCTTCTACCACCGGGTCGACTGGCGCAATTTCTTCACCGCTGGCAGCCAAGCTCGCTGCCGCCACCGCGCTGGAAGGCTCGGCATTGGCGCTGACGCGTAACCAGTATTTTTCTTCTTCAGAGTAAATTTCCAGCTGCAAATTCAAACCATTGGTAGTGATGAACAGCAAAGAAGTCACGCTATCGTCCAGATCACCTTCGGCTGGGCGAATGTTCTCGGCCATCACACTGCTGAGTGTGCTCGGATAAGAGTTCACTGTCCACGGGCTGCTCACCTCGCGCCCTGCAGGTGCATTGTTTAGCACGAACTCGTTTTTCTCGCCCCCACCGCGCACCGCATGGATAAATTCTCCATCGCCATGGCGCACATACATTTCTTGGATACGATCGGCATTTAAAGCCAATACTTCACGATCGATCCATGCCATGGGGTCGCCACTCAGTTCCAGGAACTCGTTCACCAGCAAGGCTTGCTCGCCCAGCAGCGGGCGCACGTAATAACCCACACCACCGGCTGCGGTTTTACCCAGAATCAACGAAAGCTCGTCGCTGTCGTCCAAACGAATCATCAAACCCGTGGCATCCACCGATTGAATATCTTCTACGCCCAAACGCGGGAAATAGTCTTTCTTCTTGGTTTTATGTTCCACCACTTTGGCTTCAACCAGCGCTTCCATCAGGCCACGCACCGACACCCAGTCGGCACGAAAATTGAAGCGATCGGTCACCGCCCAGCGGTCTTCCATCTTCACCAAGGTGGTTAAGACTTTTTTACCCGGCCCAATGATTTCGATTTTTTCCACATTATTGATGCGCGCTTCCAAACCGGGGAAGAGGTGTTCGTTGGCATAGGCAGAATCAGAAGGCCGTTGCTGCTCGCTAAATTGCCAAGCGGCTAAGGCGGCCACTACGGCCACCAGCACAAAAATCAGAAACGGTTTTTTGCTCATGCTTTAGCCCCCGCATGCAGACGACGACGGCGCAGGAAGAACAACAATGCCGCCACAGCCACTAACACCGGAATCAATAAAATATTGATGACTTTCAACCACGCACCCAGATTCTCGATATCGCGGTCTAAGTTACGACGAACCTGGCGTAACTCTTTACGGATTTCCACCTTGTGATCGAGGAACTTCTGTAACTCCGCTTGCTGCTCGTCCGACAACACGGTGAGGTCGGAATCACCACGCGCCAGTTGCATTTCGTTGAGCTTGGCTTCGGTTTCGTGCAGCTCGGTTTCTAAATCTTTCTCGGTGGCGCGGTATTGCTCTTCAGCTTGAACGCGTAGTTCTTCCACCAAAGTGAATGGACGATTCGCCACATCACGCGGGCGCACCGCCGCCAAACTATTGCTGCCCGAGATGTTTTCCACCATGTTCAATACGAAGTCGCCATTACCGGCAAACGGTGTTACCACCGGCTGACCGAAGAAGCTTTGGCGCTGGGCCCAGAAGATATCGCTGAGCATTTCGGTATCGCCTACCAGCAACACGTTGATATCGCCTTCTTTCAGCTGGTCATCGCCATCCACACCGGCCGGGGCGCCATCAGGAAAAGCGGTCTTCACAGGGCCGCTTAAGCGCACAGCCAAGTTAAAGATGGTATCGGTCACTTCGAAGTCTTTCAGCAGTTTGCTGATGTCTTTGGTGTTGTCCAACAGCAAGCTGGAAATCGCCTGCGAGTTGCCACTGCTGGTCACCAAAGGTTCGATGGTGGTGGTCGCACCTTCTAAAGGCTCAAAGAAACCGGATGTGGAAATATTCAGCGAGCTAATGGTGGCGGTGATCACGCTATCGCTAGACATGACCTCTTTATCCAAGCCCAAAATACCCACATGGCGCTGCTGACCTTGGTTGGTGGTTACTTCCAGGGCATAGCGTAGATCGCCCGCCCAGAAGTTATCGCGGTATTTCACGCCCCAGGTTTCAAACAGCAAGGGTAAATCAGAAGAACCACTCAGCTCGGTCAAACCCGATGCATCAATACCTTCTTTGTCGTTTTGCGCGTGCGGATCCACAAAAATCAGCACACCGCCGCCGTTTAAGGCGTATTGATCCACATCGTAGAGCAGCGCTTGGGAGACTTCTTTCGGATGCACAATAATGACGGCATCCAGATTCTCGGGCAGCACGGATTCGGTTTCGGCAATGTCCACCACTTCATAGAACTGTTGCAGTTGCTCGTAAATGGTGTAGGCCGGGATCTGCTGCTGCGAGTGCGGATCGAAGCTGCCGCCAATGCTCAAAGAGCTGATCATGCCAATGCGCGGGCGGTCGGGGTGATCGAGGCTGTAAATCAGCTTGGCCAACTCATACTCGAAGAAGCGCTCGCGGCGTGGATCCATAAAGGGCACCACTTGCACATCGTCCACTGAGTTCGTACCCGCCAGGCCAAAGTAGAAGCTATCGCCCAAATTACCCACCGGCACCCCTTGAATGCCGTACAAAGAGGCTTGGTCTTCTTCTTCGGAGAAAGGTTTGGGGTCAATAAAGCTCACTTGCAGCTTGCCATTTGAGCGTTCTTCAAACTCTTCCAGAATTTCGCGCACACGCTGGTAGTAAGCACGCATCAGCGGAAACTCGCGACTGGTTTCTTCCGAGAAGAACAAACGTAGCGAAATCGGCTCCTCCACCGACTGAATCACCTCCACCGTGCCTTCACTTAAAGTGTAGAGCTGGTTTTGCGTGAGATCCACACGCGCACCGCGGAAGACGGCGTTGGTGAGCATAATCAGCGCCAGAAACAGCACTGCCAGCACGATCAACGATGACCAAGAAATAAGATTTTTGTTCGTCATGATTGATTTATCCCTTAATCGGCTTTACGCAGCTCAACAACAATCAGGTTGGCGCACAGCCAAAAACCGATCATCAGGAAGTAGTACAGCAGATCGCGTAAATCCAAAACACCTTTGGAAATCGCATCGAAGTGGGTCAGCATGCTTAAGCTCACAATGCCATCCACAAAAGCCTGGGGCAGCAAAATACGGAAGAAGCCAGCCACCGGGGTCAGGCCAATCAGCAACAGCACCAAACAGGTCACCACAGCCAAAATAAAGGCCACCACTTGATTACGGGTAAGCGACGATAAGCACGAACCAATGGATAAATAAGCGCCCGCCATAAGCCAGCTGCCCACGTAAGCGGTGAAAATCGAGCCGTTATCCGGATCACCCAGCACATTCACGGTAATCCACAGCGGCACCGTCAGTGCCAGCGCCAAGCCTAAGAACAGCCAAGCGGCGAGAAATTTACCAATCACCGCCTGGCTGGCGGTAACCGGCAGCGTCAGCAGAAACTCAATGGTGCCCGATTTACGCTCCTCGGCCCATAAGCGCATGGCAATGGCCGGCACCAAGAATAAATACAGCCAGGGGTGATACACGAAAAACGGCTGCATATCGGCAATGCCGCGTTCGTAATAATTGCCCACCACAAAAGTGATGGCGTTGGTCAACACCAGGAAAATGACCAGAAATACCCAAGCCACCGGAGTTGAAAAATACCCCAGTAACTCGCGCCGCAAGATGGTTTTAATGGCGTTCATCAAGCAGCCTCCTGCTTATTATTATTTTGCTGGCTAGCACCCGTGGGCGCGGCTTGGCCCGAGCCTAAGGTAATTTGGCGGAACACCTCGTCCATGCGGCCCGCTTCCAAGCGCATGCTTTTTACCTGCCAGTGGTGTTCATCGCGCTTGTTGTTCACCGCACTGAGTAAATCGACATCGCCATCGGGGAAGACGGTCACTTCAACACCGTTAACTTCCACATTAGCCGCTTCAGGCAGCTCGCTTAAGATACTGGCCACTTGGCGTGCATCTAAACCCGAGTCCTCGGCCACCGATAAAGACACCGCATTGTGGAAGCGCGAACGGCGAATCAAACCCGCTGGGGTATCGTCGGCCACCAATTTACCGCCAGCGATAATAATGGCGCGGGAGCACACCGCTTCCACTTCTTCTAAAATATGGGTCGAAACAATAATCGTGCGGTCGGCCGCCATTTCTTGGATGAGGTTGCGCACTTCGTGTTTTTGATTGGGATCGAGGCCGTCGGTGGGCTCGTCCATCACCAGCACTTTAGGATTGTGCAAAATGGCCAGCGCCAGACCCACCCGGCGTTTAAAGCCTTTCGATAAGGTATCGGTGGGTTGATGACGAACTTTTTGCAGATTCAAGCGCTCGATGGCTTGATCCACCGCGCGCTGGCATTCGGCTCCGTTCATACCGCGAATCTGGCCCGCAAATTTCAGCATTTGCGTTACCGTCATTTCGCCATACAAAGGCGCACCTTCGGGCAGATAACCGATCAGGCGCTGCACCGCGATGCGTTCGCTGCGAATATCGTGTCCATTAATTATTGCTGTGCCTGAGCTGGGTGCTAAAAAGCCCGTCAGCATTTTCATCGAGGTGGACTTCCCTGCACCATTGGGGCCAAGAAACCCTAAAACTTCACCCGCAGTGACATTAAAACTGAGATGATCCACCGCAGTAAAAAACCCGTAGCGCCGGGTAAGCGCCTGGACTTCGATCATTTGTGAGACTCCCCTAACTGCATCTTGCCGCCTGCTGCCGGCGGCCGTAATTCATCAGCTACGTTGGTGTATTTAAAGTGAATAGCGCCGTAAAGCCTCCCCGACTTCATAACAATCGGCGACGAATCCTATTCGTCCCTTAAGGTCAGAATGCGGTATCCGACTGGCCGCTGATCGATTGCCCTATTGACACTTCACTTCATTAGTAAATGCTTCAGTGGCTCATAACCTTGCGTTGTGACCACCGACGCGAAACCATGCCCTGAACCCAGCCGCAATTCAAGTGCCATAGCGGCTTGGATCAAAAATTACTCATTACAAAGCAGCGATAATACCCACTTCACCATTGATAAAGTGATGAGGGCACCGCAGAATACGATGCTCGCTATGAAAATTAAGCATCACCTTTCCGACACCCTGCTCGACTTACCAGCACACCGCCTGCACGAGCAACTGACCGGGCCAAGTCTATTTCTCTTGCCTGGCCTTGCCTCACGCCCGTTATTTGTGAGCATATTGCTGCACGGCAATGAGTACACAGGCTGGGAAGTGATTCGGCGTTTGCTGAAGAAGCAACAAAGCCTATTACCACGACCACTGGCCTTATTCATCGGCAACGTGGAAGCCGCTCGCCATCGCGCACGCCGTTTAGATCAACAGCCCGACTTCAACCGTTGCTGGCCCGGCGCTGCATGTGACAACGAAATAACGCAACTGTTCCAAGAAGTGTACGACTGGGCCGCGCAACAAGATCTGCTGGCCAGCATCGATATCCATAACAACACCGGCAATAATCCGCTCTACAGCATTATTAACCGCAGCGATGCCGCCACCTGCCAGCTCGCTCGCGACTTTGCGCCCACCACGGTGTTCACGCGCTACCCGCGC
>JAKSCJ010000015.1 GCA_022360675.1 Lysobacterales bacterium | reverse complement strand
TCTGGATGAGTTTTTCGGTCGCGAAACCGCTCGTATGATCGTACGTCAACCGCTGGCACTGACCGAGCTGGGTGACAAATTCGATATCTACGCCACGGTTTCCGGTGGTGGTATCTCCGGTCAAGCCGGTGCGATCCGCCTGGGCTTGACCCGCGCTCTGATGGAATACGATGGCGAACTGCGTGGTGATCTGCGTAAAGCAGGCTACGTAACTCGCGATGCTCGTGAAGTTGAGCGTAAGAAAGTGGGTCTGCACAAAGCCCGCCGCGCTACCCAGTTCTCTAAGCGTTAATTTTCGCTTACCGATTCTCAAGAGACTTCGTATCGATTCTCTTGGGTTTCCACGGGCTTTGCCCAAACTGGAAATGCCATACCAAAAATGCCCGGTTTATCCGGGCATTTTTTTGTCTTTTTCCCGCCAAAATCATACCGCAGATCTAAAGCGCTATCCGATCTGGCCAACAGCTTGTGCAGTTTTAGCTTCGTTTTTTGCTTTTCGGCGATGTGATCTTGGATTAAGGCTTATTGGTCTTCAAAGATCTTGAAACCATAAATACAAACAGCTTAGCGAGCAGCGTATCGTTCTTTTTTTAGCTTTTTTACTTTGCCTTCCACTCGCATTGAATCAGCAATTGCTCGTCACGGTAAACGCGAGCAACCAACTCATCGCCCGAATGTACAGGACCAACACCCTTCGGTGTGCCTGTCATTAAAATATCGCCATCTTCTAAACTCATAAATGTTAGTGCTGCGGCTAAGAAGGCCTCGGGCTGGGTGAGCATATCGTGATTGTTCCCCTCTTGAGCTAAGCGCCCATTCACATGCAGGCTAATACTAAAGGTATGTGCATCTAATGATGTTTCTATGCATTCTGCTAAGGGAATAAAATGACTTAGTACAGCGGCACCATCGAAACATTTTGCTTGTTCCCAAGGTAAGCCTTGGCTTTTTAGCTGTTGTTGCAAATTGCGTTTAGTTAAATCTAAACCTACGCCCACCGCATGTAGCTTGTTGTCCTTAACCATAAAGCACAACTCCGTTTCGTAATGAACCTCGTGCTCATCTTTGGGCAATATCAATTGCTGGCTAATACATGAGTTGGGTTTAAGGAAGATGACCGGCGTGGTAGGAACGGGATTGTTTAATTCTTTTGCATGGGCGGCATAGTTACGCCCTAGACAAACCAGCTTTGTGGGCGTGGCTGTGCTGCTTTGTTGTGCCGAGTGTAATTGAATATGGTTCATTGGTTTTGGTTGCGCTTGAGTGCTAATGGAATGAGAACGCCATTGTGATACTTGTTCGCTACGAATCATAGAGTGAATGTGAAAACACATCAGCTTGATAGCGAAAGGCATTCAGCACAATGCCCGCACGATAAGGTAAGCAATAGCAAAGCTTATGAATGGTGCTGAGTTAACTATGCTGAGCCTTTAAAGCGACTTGAGCACAAGCAAACGCAATACTTAAGGCGTAAGTATTGTCGAGTTAGTATCGCCATCAATAGAGTCATAACTACAGTGGTGTCGCTATTGATTCAAAGTTAAGTTATCGGCACTGATATAAGCATGATGAGCTATGCACATTGTCAGATGAATGCGCTTAGTTTGTGACGACTTGATAATTAACTAATCGGTAAAGCTCACTATCTGATCTGCTTTATTCATGTTGTTGTGAGCAAACATTACTTGTTTGATGTATCGAACTTACAACCCATGATAAAGAGTGTGAACTTCTTGTTGTTTTATTGATCTATGTGAACGTCTATGACATGTGCAATGCATGTAAGACGAGTAATAAAAATGATTCTCAAATAAACAACACTTCTTGCTTAGATCGATATGATTATTTTTTATGTGTGTTTAATTGCTGAAGCTATACTTTAGTGGTCCATTGTATGATTTGCGGTTATGAGTAAAGCGGTTTTATGAGTTCTATACATTGCAATAAAAACGCAGTTGAGCATGTCTTTAATTAGAGCGTTTATTTTATCTTATTAATTACTATCACTGAGATAGCCAACGCTTATGAAATACAAAAACGGTGCTAATCCCTTGTTCGTATTGTTTTTTTAGACTTTGCGATGAACTGAATTATATACTTTGCCTGTTTATTGCACGATTATATTTAGAATATTTTCGTAAAATTGATTGCAAAAACAGCAGAAAAATGAATAGAGTCAAACTGATAACAGTTTATTTAAAACTGTATTAGGACCTAATGAGTGCTTGTTATATGGGCATCTACACATCGCTGGCATCAATTTTTTCAATTGATATTAGGTTCAATACGCGCGATCGATTCAGTATAATCGCGTCAGACCTGCAATTTTAAATGCGGTCTTAAATCTAAGTAACCCAAAGTACTCTAGGGAATGTACGGGTTACCACACCTTTCTATCTCTGTAGGGGGACTCTTTAATGCGTAAGAGTGTTAGTCGCTTACTGCAGGTTGCTATTCCTGCATGCTTGGCTTTGCCTTTCAGTGCAAGCGCTGTTGATGAAATCGGTCTGGAAGTACTGGCTGGTACTTCTGGTGATGCACGTTTCCGCAACCTGTTCGAAAGCCCGATCGATGGCCCACGCCTGACCGAAAAACTGAACCAAGAAGAACTGGCTGCTGGCCGCGTTCCGTTCAGTGAAGTTCGTCGTCTGGGTATGTTGATGTTCACCACTCCGTTCAATAAACACGACGGTTTCGGTGACGGTGCTTACGACCCGACTCAACCCAATCGCTCTGAATTCACCGGTAACCGTCCGAACATTCAGAACAACGGCACCTTCTTGCGTGTGAACGGTCTGGACGCCCAAACCTGTCTGGAATGTCACACCATCACCTCTAACGCTACCGTACCCGCTACTCTGGGTGTAGGTGGTGTTGGTGGTATTAGCCAAAACCCCATGCCGGGTTCAGCTTTAATCGACGTATCTGATAGCGAGCAAAACGGTTTCGCTCGTTTGAACGGTCGTATGATTAACCCTCCGTTCCTGTTCGGTTCTGGTGGTGTTGAGCTGGTCGGTCTGGAAATGACCCAAGATCTGCAAGAGCTGCGTGAGTTTGCTCGTAACAATCCTGGCACTCCTGTTGCTCTGGAGACCAAAGGCGTTGAATTCGGTACCTTGGTATACCAAGACGGCGAATTCGATACCTCTAACGTTCACGGTATTGAAGAAGATTTAGTGGTACGTCCTTTCGGTCGTAAAGCTGAATTCGAAACCATCCGTAACTTCGACGTTGGCGCGACCGCATTCCACTTTGGTATGCAAGCTACCGAATTCTTCGGTGAAGACTTCGATCACGATGAAGACGGCGTGTTGAACGAGCTGACCGAGGGTGACCTGTCTGCTCTGAGTATCTTCAACACCACCATGGATCGTCCTTTCGAGCTGCCTTTAGACAGCGAAGGTCGCCGTGGCCGTGCACTGTTTGAAGCCATCGGTTGTGTGGATTGCCACATTCCCGCTCTGGAAACCAACCGTCGCACTCTGCCTTACAAGATCTCTGGTGAGCCCGAGCGTCCGTTCGAAGATACCTTCTACGAAGTGGACCTGACCCGCCGTCCGATGCGCTTCGAGCGTAACCGTACCGGTGGTATTACCGTTCGTATGTTCGGTGACTTAAGCTCGCATGACATGGGTGACGAACTGGCTGAAACTTCAGACATTCAAACCGCTCAAGGTCAACGTGAGTTCGGTACCGCCCGTCTGTGGGGTGTTGCTGACACCGCTCCGTACATCCATGACGGTCGTGCTCTGACCATCCGTGAAGCTATCGAAATGCACAACGGCACCGGTTCAGAAGCTGCTCCTCGCGCCCAAGCCTTCCTGGCTATGAGTGCTGACGATCAAGCTGCTGTACTGCGCTTCCTGGGTAGCCTGCGCACCCCGGTTCGCCCGAATGCTGACGTTGTACCGCGCTTCCGTCGCTTCTAATTAAAGCTTCTCGCGAAGTTTTAATGACGCGATAAAAACCGGCCCAGAGTTTTCTGGGCCGGTTTTTTTTATGTCTGCGGGAAACAAAGCTAAGCCTGCTTTTACAAGGCAATTCAGCAAGTAAGGCATTTGCTGCTTTGGGTTGGGTAGTTAGGCTGAGGTGAAATAGCTTTTGTGGCTTATCGCTTAGTTTTGATTCGAATCGCAGGCTAAGTGATGAACCAACTGTATGCCTTCCATGGTGGGCGCTTTTAAATGCTGATGCATCAGTTGTTCGCTGAATCCGGCGTGGGTGCGGGCGATTTCTTGGCGTACTTCAGGCAAGCTGCCACTGTGCATGCTGAACTCGGTTAAGCCCAAGCCGAGTAATACCCGGGTGTAGCGTGGATCACCTGCGATTTC
>JAKSCJ010000005.1 GCA_022360675.1 Lysobacterales bacterium | reverse complement strand
ATATGACCATTGACCCCTTGCTCACGCAAGATGGCTACTTGGGGCCGTGAGCTCACCACGGCAGGCGCTTGCAACTCGAAACTCAATTCAGGCTTCAGACCCGGCGCTTGCCAGTCGTCTAAGCGTTCGTATTCTTCGTCAACACAATGGGCGTTATCTCGCAGACCAGCAATGGTGCGGCTGGTTTCCGACCAAATCTGTTGCAGCTCTGCCAAATCACGCTTCAACAAAGTGCGTTCACCTTGTTGTAGGTTCAACTGGCCATGGGCTGCAGGAACGGCCACGGTATGAACATAGGCGCCCAGACCCGCCGCATCAAAGGCTTGTTGAACCAACGCCAAATCATCATGGCGAATCTGGATCACCGCGCCCAGCTCTTCATTGAACAAGGCCGCAAGGATATCGTCGTTATCATTGACCTTTACATCTAAACCGCAACGAGCAGCCCACGCCATTTCTAACAGCGTCACCAATAAACCACCATCGCTACGATCGTGATAAGCCAATAAGTGGCCTGCGCGATTTAAGTGTTGGATGGTTTCGAAGAAGGCTTTTAATTGGGCAGCATCGTGCACATCAGCTACGGCACCGCCGTCTTGTTGCCACACTTGGGCCCAGGCTGAAGCTCCCAGACGTTGCTGACCGGCGCCTAAGTCAATTAACAGCAACACAGATGCTGCTTGAATATCCAACTCAGGCGTTAAACAACGGCGGGTGTCTTCAACAGGTGCGAACGCTGAAACAATTAACGAGACTGGCGCACTCACTTGCTGCGCTTGGCCTTCGTGTTGCCATTTGGCGCGCATGGATAAAGAATCTTTACCCACCGGAATGCCTAAGCCCAGCTGAGGGCACAATTCCATGCCGATGGCTTTCACCGTGTCGTAAAGATCGGCGTCTTGGCCTTTCTCACCAGCTGCTGCCATCCAGTTAGCCGACAGCTTCACCCGACGAATATCATCAATGGGAGCCGCCGCCAGATTGGTTAATGCCTCAGCAATGGCCATGCGACCTGAAGCGGGTGCATCGTAAATGGCCACCGGTGAGCGTTCACCCATGGCCATGGCCTCGCCCTGATAACCATGGAAATCTCGTGCACTTACCGCCACATCAGCCACTGGCACTTGCCAAGGCCCGACCATTTGATCGCGCACCGTTAAACCGCCAATGCTGCGATCGCCAATGGTAATCAAGAATTGCTTGCTACCCACCGCGGGCAAACGCAGTACTCGATCGATGGATTCACTCAATAGCTCACTGCTGGCAAGCGCTTCAGCTGCGTGCGCGGTGCCTTGGCGTTGCCAACGGCGCACATCACGATGCATCTGCGGGGTTTTGCCCAGCAGCACTTCCATGGGTAAATCCACTGGCGCTTGGCCATCGGCGTGGGCCGGATCGGCCAATAAGAAATGACCATCGGCAGTTGCTTCGCCCACCACGGCCACGGGGCAGCGCTCGCGCTGACAAGCGGCCAACAAGGCATCTACTGCTTCTGCTTTAATCGCCAACACATAACGTTCTTGAGCTTCGTTACACCAAAGCTCCATGGGTGAGAGGCGAGTGTCGGCTGTGGGCAAACGGCGTAAGTCGATACGACCACCACGAGCATCGGCATCAAGAATTTCAGGAATGGCGTTACTTAAACCGCCGGCACCCACATCGTGAATGGAGATAATAGGATTAGCGTCGCCCTGGGCGATGCAATACTCAATAACCTGCTGGCAGCGGCGCTCCATTTCAGGGTTTTCGCGCTGCACCGAGGCGTAGTCGAGGTCGGAATTAGAAGCACCCGACTGCGCCGACGAAGCCGCACCGCCGCCCAAACCAATCAACATGGCCGGGCCACCCAAAACCACCACCTTGGCACCAACAGGCACCTCGTGTTTAAGCACTTGCTCGGGCGCGATATTACCCAAACCACCGGCCAGCATGATGGGTTTGTGGTAACCCCAAGTTTGGCCAAAAGTGTTTTGCGTGAGTGTACGGAAATAACCCGTTAAGGCCGGACGCCCAAACTCATTATTGTAGGCTGCCGCACCGACGGGACCATCAATCATGATCTGCAAGCTGGTGGCCAAATGCTCGGGCCGATGGGTTTTAGTTTCCCATGGGCGCGCCTGATTGGGCAGATGCAGCTCAGAAACAGAAAAACCACTCAGGGCCAATTTCGGGCGTGCGCCACGACCCGTGGCAGCTTCGTCTCGGATTTCACCACCAGAACCGGTAGCAGCTCCGGGATACGGCGAAATTGCTGTGGGATGATTATGAGTTTCCGCTTTGATTTGCACATGAACTTCAGTATCCACATGCTCATAAACGCCGGTATTAACATCGGCTTGCCAACGAAAACCAGCACCACCAGCAAAGACTGCCGCATTGTCGCTATAGGCTGAAAGTACGCCATCGGGTGTGCAGCGATGGGTTTCGCGAATCATATCGAACAAGCTGTGGCTTTGTTCTTGGCCGTCGATCACCCATGAACCGCGAAAGATCTTATGGCGACAATGCTCGGAGTTAGCCTGCGCAAACATCATCAGCTCGGCATCACTAGGATTACGACCTAGCTCACGATACGCCGCCACCAAGTATTCAATTTCATCGTCCGATAATGCCAAGCCTAAGGAACGATTCACTTGTTCCATCACCTGCTGCGGCTCATCGCCCAGCTCAATCAGCTGTAATGGACGGTGTTGCCCTTCTAAGCTATCGCCCCAAGCCGCTTCCAGGCTAGCGACCACATCTTGAGTCATTCGGTCGTGTAAAACTGCCAGGCAGT
>JAKSCJ010000013.1 GCA_022360675.1 Lysobacterales bacterium | reverse complement strand
CATGGCCTTTTTCAGCCGTGATGTCCATATCCTCGGTGCGGATCTGGATCTCGATCGGCGCGCTGTGGGGGCTGTTTAATACGGTGTGCAGAGACTGGTAACCATTGGGCTTGGGCAGCGCAATGTAGTCTTTAAAACGACCGGGCTTGGGTTGGTACAAACTGTGTACCGCGCCCAAAGCGAGATAACACTGGGGTTGGTTCTCGGTGATGATACGGAACGCGAAAACATCGGTCACATCATCAAAGGATAAATCTTTGCCCAGCATTTTGCGGTAAATACTGTAGGGCGACTTTTGCCGACCCAGCACGCGTGAAGGAATGTTTTCGTCCTTCATTTTATTGCGCAGCGCATTGGTAATGCTGCGAATAAGGCCGCGTCGGTTGCCACTTAAGCTGCGAACCCGCTGGGAAATCACCCGGTAACGATTCGGGTAACGATTGGCAAAGCCCAATTCTTCCAGCTCGTTGCGTAGCTCGTGTAAGCCTAGGCGCTCGGCCAGGGGCGCGTAAATTTCCAGGGTTTCCTGGGAAATTCGCCGCCGTGCCGGTGCTGCCATAGAACCTAAGGTGCGCATATTGTGCAGACGATCACTCAGTTTAATGAGTAGCACGCGTAAGTCTTTGGCCATGGCCAATAGCAGCTTGCGGAAGCTTTCGGCCGTGGCCTCTTCACGCGTGCGGAATTTCATTTTATCGAGCTTGGTGACGCCTTCGACCAAATCAGCAATGGCAGCGCCAAATTGCTGTTCCAGGTCTTCGTAGGTGACGTCGGTGTCTTCGATGGTGTCGTGCAGCAGCGCTGCCGCCAAGCATTCGTGGTCCATATGCATATGGGCCAAGATGGTGGCTACCGCGATGGGATGGCTAATGTAGGGCTCACCCGACTTGCGGAACTGGCCCTCGTGGGCGCGCTCGCCTAAATCGCAGGCGCGCGACACGATTTCGACCTGATCGGCCGGAAGGTAGTTGCTCAGCAGGCCCTGTAAATGACGCTTGGCGTCGCGCAGGCGCCCGCGTCGATCAGTCGTCAGTGGCCTCATCCATCAGCTCTTGCTGATGACGCGCCAGGTCGGCCGCTGCTTTAGCAGCATCCAGTTCTTCCTGTACTGCGCGTACTTTGGCTTCAGTAATAGCGCCTGATGCGATTTCGCGCAGGGCCAAAACGGTGGGTTTGTCGTCTTCTTCGTTGATCAGCGCTTCAGCGCCATTCGCCAATTGGCGAGCACGACTGGTGGCAGTCAGTACCAACTCAAAACGGTTACCCACACGATTTAAACAATCTTCGACAGTAATTCGTGCCATGGTGGTCTTTAAGCCCCGCTAATGGTCGATCGGCCCCTGTGCGTTGCACAATTGAGGCGAGATCGATTTTCAGGATTAGGAAAAGCCTTTTATTTTACCGCCTACCTCCGGGTAGGCGTCAAGCATTAACCTCTGCCCAGCATGGCGCGCAAGGCCATAGCTGTCAACCAAGACGGCGGCGCCATTGGCCGTTATGGTGATCACTGGGCGGAATGCGGTGGTTTTCAGATTTTGGGTCGGTTCGCAAAAACGGCACAGACTTTGTTGCCTATTCGGCTCCAGTCAACCCAATAAGGCGTCAATTAAGACTTTATGGCGCACAATTTGGCGATCGTGATCCAAACGCTGGGCGGTCACGATAGCCTGTAACTCGGCTAAGGCTTGTTCGAAATCGTCGTTCACCACCAGATAATCGAACTCGTTATAGTGCGACATCTCGCTTTGCGCATCGCGCATACGGCGGGCGATAACTTCGTCGTTATCTTGTCCACGGCTTTGTAAGCGGCGCTGCAACTCTTCCACCGACGGCGGCAGAATGAAAATACTCACCGCCTCGGGTACTTTTTTGCGAATTTGCTGCGCGCCCTGCCAGTCGATCTCCAGCAGCACATCAAAACCTTGCGTTTGTAAATCCTGCACATGATCGCGGCGTGTGCCGTAGTGGTTGTCGAACACTTGGGCGTGCTCTAAGAAAGCTTCTTCGGTAATTCCATCTAAAAACTCAGCGGCGTCCACAAAATGATAGTGATCACCATCCACCTCACCCGGCCGCTGCGGACGCGTCGTGCTCGACACCGACATCCGAATGCCCGCATCTTGCTCCAATAACGCCCGCACCAAACTGGTTTTTCCCGCACCGGAGGGCGCTGCGATGATAAACAGTGTTTGTTGTGTCTCGCCAAATCCAGACTGAGTTGAAGACATAAAAGAACCTAAAGTAAGAAAAACAGCAAAGGGAAAAGCCCCTCCAACCAGTGCGCATGATAACAGGACGCAAGAACGGCGAGCAGGGGTGAGGTCAAGTGGAGGTGGAGTTCCTGTGTTGACGACCTACCTGAGGTTTGAGAAGAGGTTTCTTCTTAATCTTCTCTGCTACGGTTGTATCTATGATGTGCTTAGTTGTGACTTAATTGAGTTGCCTAAGTTGTTTTTAATGCCTTAAGTAATTAATGAAATTAATTGCTATTGCTAATAAAAAATAAATGCAAGCAGTCACCAGGGAGGACGTGACTACCTGCATCGTTAAAGTAAGGTTGATTGCATTAACGCCCGCGGAAGTAAACGCACCTTACTAGGGTATCGCTGGCTTATCGTAAGGGGGAAGATGGGCCAATCTTATAGTTTGCCCGCTGGTGGTAAATATGGTTTACATTTTGTGCCTCTTTATTGATCTTTGAATCGAGTGTCGTGATAGTGCTTTCTATTTTTTAGCTGGCTGTTGATCTTCTTGACCATCGTTGAGTTCCTCGATTAAATAATGAAGCATGCCGGAATGATAAAGCCGGTAATCGTGATGTGGAATAGGGATAATCTATCGATGGATATATATGACGCCGATTCATCTGAGGGGAATCTAGGGGAAGGCATTTATAATCATCAACTTGACGTTGATGTGGAAGCTTTGGAAGAGTTTTTGGTAAATGCGTTTGTTGATTTAATGCCAATTGGGCTCAGCGGTGGAGTTAGCGTCAAGCGCATGGCTCATCTACTAACGGCTGCACAAATTAAGGCTTTGGATGGTCAGGGTTTTTCTCGGCAAGAAATTATGGGCGAATCAGGCTTTAGTGCAAAAACTGTGAGAGCTTGGCTACGAAGTGAGCATACTCCTACTGGAGATATTGTGACTCGCTTTGCTGAGCGTTGGATAGAAGATTCAAACTTCCCGAACCCAATACCTATAGAGTCTAGTTATTACCCATCTTGGATTGATTTGTGTGATGCACACAGTGGCGGTGAAATAACATCATCTGCATTATTGCTAAGTATGCAAAAAAAGAAAATGGTTAGCGTTCAAAAGGGTTTAGTGAGGCTTTGTTGGTCTAAAGTTAAGTCTAACAACGAAGCATCCTCTGTAAATATTATGCGCTTTATCGGTGACTGGTCTGTTGATCCTGGCTTTCCAGATGTTTTACCGCTAAGTAAGGAGAAAGATCCATCATGGTTTAGTTTATGTCAGAAGTATGGGAACCATAATACTGAGTCAATGCAGTTATTGAAGCGTATGGAAAAGAGTGGAGTCGTTGAGATTAGTCAAGAGAGCGTTCTCCTCAGGAAAAGAGACTACCTTGCTTTGACGCAAAATGAGGCGATTAAAATTGCCAGTAGAGCATTGCATTCTAAGCTCAGTACGCTTAAAAATAATCTTTTCGTAAATGGCGTGAAGCACTATGAGCGTAGGGTTATTTCGCAATATATCCTACCTGAGGATATGGATGAATTGAGACTCCAACTTAGTGAACTGGCTGAGAAAACAAGGGACGAAGCGCGTGAAATTATACGAGGCTTTGAGCAAAGCTCTGTATCCGAGCAGAGTATCCAAAATGCTTGCGGGCTAGGTTTATATTGGTTTGAGGACGTTGTTTTATGATGTTAGATTGTGAAATATGCGTTACCTTATGTTCCCTGAGTCAAGAAAGCGAAAAGCCCCGATGATACTCACCGAGGCTTTGACGCCGACCGGGAACTCCCAATCCACTTAAGTCTTAACAATAAAACCCATCACTCCACGTTCTGAATCTGCTCTCTCAATTGCTCGATCAACACTTTTAACTCAACGGCAGCCTGGCTGGTGCGTAGGTCGACGGATTTGGAGTTTGGTGTGTCTGATCTAGATAGTAGAGTTTAAAGTATTCTGTATCTCTATACTTAAACTGTAAATTAATTGACCTCTATAAACCTTGGGTTTATTATTTTGCTTGTAGTCACACCAAAGGTGGTCGCTATGGGTGAAAAATTAAACTGGCTATTAACGCAAGCGATGCCGGGTTCGCTGGTGCTTCAACCCTGGTTAAAAGCCCACGGTATTAGTTATTCACTGGCGCAAAAGTATGTTCAAAGTGGTTGGTTAAAAAAGCTGAGTGCGGGGGTTTATTACCGCCGCGGTGCCAGTGAGGCTGTAAAGCCCAGTTGGGTCGATGCGGTGCAAGCTGCGCAAACGCAGTTATCGTTGCCGGTGTATGTGGCGGGTTTAAGTAGTTTACGGTATCAGGGTTTAAGCCATTATTTGGCTTTGGAAAAAGAACAGATATGGTTAGGCGTGGGCAACAAACAGGTGCTGCCCAAATGGTTCCGTGAATTTGCCCAGCAAGAATGGCACTTTTGCAGCCACCAAAAGCTAGACTCACTCACCGAAAAAGATGTAAAAACCATCACTATTGAGGGGGAAAGCCTCAAAGTCAGTGGCCCTGAGCTGGCGGCTTATGAAGTGCTTCATAGCATGGGTCAAGCAATAAGTTTCGAGCATGCGGCCGAGTTATTCCAGGGTTTGGTGCATTTAAGCCCGAAGAAAGTGCAATCCCTGCTTGAGCGCAGCCGCGCGGTACAAACAAACCGTGTCTTTTTATTTTTAAGTCATTACTACCAGCACCCGTGGGCAAAGTATCTTGATGAATCGTCCATTTTCTTGGGTTCAGGTAAGCGTCAAGTGGTCGAGCAAGGGCGCTATAACGAGCGTTACCAAATCACCATACCTTTAGCTTTTCATGCAAAAGACTAAGTGATGAATTAATGGATGCCAACAATCCTTATTATCAGCAAGTGGTTTTGCTGCTCAGGTTGTTACCCCTGGTGGCGCGTGAGCCGGTATTTGCGTTAAAAGGCGGCACGGCCATTAATTTATTTGTACGCAACTTCCCACGTTTATCGGTGGATATTGATCTCGCATATTTGCCTCTTGAACCTCGTGATACTGCATTGGCACAGGCCAGAGCTGCACTGCTGCGTATTGTTGAAAGTATTAACGCCCAGGCTAATGTTCAAGCTACTCTCCAAGGGCATCGAGACGATGAGCTTCGCATTATTGCGAGCAATGCTTTGGCGGCGGTTAAGATTGAAGTCTCGCCTGTGGCCAGAGGTT
>JAKSCJ010000007.1 GCA_022360675.1 Lysobacterales bacterium | reverse complement strand
CCCTGGCAAGCTTGGCGAGAAGGCATTTTAATCGATATTAAACGACAGTTCCCCGCTGATGTGGCGGCTTTACTAAGCGCTTTATTGCTGGGAGAGCGAGCCGATCTGAGCCGGGAGCAGTGGCAACAATTTGCTGATACTGGAACGTCTCATCTGGTGGCGATTTCCGGACTTCATATTGGCTTAATTGCCAGTGTAATTTTTGTGCTGGCTCGCCGCATTTTTGTTTGCTTTCCAACGTTGCTACTGATGCTTCCCGCCCAGTGGTGGGCGCTGTTAACGGCATTGTTGGGGGCGTCGGTATATGCTGCGCTCGCGAACTTTTTGCTGCCTACCCAGCGTGCGCTGGCAACTCTGGCTTGCCTGTTGTTATTAGCTATCAGCCGTCGCGAGCCGTCTTTAGCGCGTTTATTAGCATGGGTCTTATTGGTGGTGGTCTTGCTATCACCCTTGGCGGTGCTGAGCCCGGGCTTTTATCTTTCCTTTGCTGCTGTGGGCTTGCTGATCTATGGCTTTCATCAACGTCCGCTGCCGTGGTTCCAAGCGCCTGGAGAGGCAGTCAGCACAAGCAGGTTAGATGTTGCCGACAACAGGCCGCTATGGCGGCGCGCTTTCAGCGCTTTAGCGTTGCTTGTGGTGCGCCTGCTAAAGGTGCAACTCGTGTTGATAGTGGGCCTAATGCCATTGACGCTACTGTTTTTTCAGCAGTTTAGCTTGATCGGTTTGTTGGCCAATGTTTTCGCCGTGCCCTTGATTAGCGTGTTGATCCTGCCGCTCGCCATGTTTTATTTGCTGATGATGAGCATAGGTTTAGAGTTTGGCTTATTACAAATGGCACTGACCACCTTGGTGGAGCTCCTGTTAAATGGCATCGCTGTATTTGCCGATGTTCCCCATGGGGTATTTACGCGCTATGTCACGCCGTTTGCAGCCTGTTGGGCGGGTATCGGTGCTATTTGGTTGTTGGCTCCGGCAGGAATGCCTTTGCGTTGGCTTTCGCTAGCCTGCTTTTTACCTTTATTTTTCGTGCCGAACGATAAGCTAGCGCCTGGTGATTTTTGGCTTTATCAGCTCGATGTGGGGCAGGGCTCGGCTCTGGCTATACGTACCAAAAATCATGTAATGCTTTATGATACCGGGCCCGGCGACGGCCGAGGTGCTGACTGGGTCGCGGCGACGATGGTGCCCACATTGCGTGTATGGGGTCGTAACGATATTGATCTGCTGATGATCAGTCATACCGATCTCGACCACGCGGGCGGTAAGCTGAGTGCCGTGAACGCCTGGCGCCCGAAGCGAATACTCGCCTCGGGCACTCTGGAAAATGCTTTGCCTTGTCGGCGCGGTCAGCAATGGCATTGGGACGGGGTGGATTTCAAGGTAATACACCCTGGGCCGAATTTGCCGTATTTAGGTAATGACAGTTCGTGCGTGCTGAGTATTCGCAGCCCGGCGGCACATGTGTTGCTCCCCGGTGATTTGGGTGTGGCGGCTGAAGCGACTGCATTACAATGGCTGCGACAGCAGCAGCCAGATTCGCAAGAAGAAAACACTTTCGCTGCTGATGTGCTGGTTTTGGGGCATCATGGCAGTAGAGGTTCTTCGGGGACAAAATGGCTGGCGGCCTTAAAGCCACGGCTTGCACTAATTAGCCGGGGTGCCCATAACCGCTTTGGCTTTCCTCACAAAGAGGTTTTGCAGCGCTTACAGTCTGTGTCAACGCCATGGCTAGATAGCGCAATTTGTGGTGGTCTTGAGTTGCGCTTGAGCACACAAACACCAGAGCTGGCCATTAAGGCTGCTCGAAACGAATCTCGATGGTGGCGCGCGGCGTCATCTTGTACGGTGCCCCTGCTGACACAGGAGCGCTGAATTTAAGTATCATGCAACCGGCTTGAATGGGATAACAAAAATCGTGAATGGCATTTTAAATATCATTGTTGCGGGTAGTTGGCTGATGGTTCCGATCATTGTATGTTCGATCATCACCTTAGCCATTGTGATCGAGCGCTTCTGGACTTTGCGTTCCAGTCGCGTGGTTCCCAAAGGGGTTTCAGAAACGGTGCGACGCTGGGCGGTACAGCACGAGCTGGATCAAAAACATATCGAAACCCTGCGCCATAACTCACCGCTGGGTCAGGTTTTGGCCGCCGCTTTAGATCACCGCCACCGCTCACGCGAGGTGTTGAAA
This sequence comes from Lysobacterales bacterium, assembly GCA_022360675.1. Lineage (GTDB taxonomy): Bacteria > Pseudomonadota > Gammaproteobacteria > Xanthomonadales > Wenzhouxiangellaceae > JAKSCJ01. Next base: position 7,905 of record JAKSCJ010000007.1, on the reverse strand, counting down.
GAAGTGGTGACTGATACCGGCCGTCATGTAGTGCACGATTTAGACCGCTTTCTAAACACTTTGGGTACGGTAGCCGGCCTGTCGCCCTTATTGGGTTTGTTGGGCACGGTCATCGGCATGATTAAAGTGTTCTCAGCCATCACCATTCATGGGGTGGGTAAAGCCAATGAATTGGCCGGTGGTATTTCTGAAGCTATGATTACCACCGCTGCGGGTCTCACCGTGGCCATTCCCGCTTATTTCTTCTATCGCTTTTTCCGTGGTCGGGTGGCCGCTTACGTGGTGCAAATGGAAGCCCAGGCTTTAACCCTGATTCAGGCTTTGGAGTCACGCTCCGGACAACAGCAGTAAGGCTTAGTATTCACTACGCCATTTCAGTGTGCAGCCCAGCGACGGCGGTTTTTTTACGCCGCGGCTGTTAGCGCAGGGTTGTACGGTTTGATACTAGCCTTACGGCATGAAAACTGCCGCTTAAGCCGGAGTAATTGATGGAATTTCGCCCCGCTGAACAAGAAGAACCAGAGATTAATCTCACCTCGTTGATCGACGTGGTGTTTTTGCTGCTGATCTTTTTTATGGTCACTACCACCTTTGAACGCCAAGCGGTGGTTCAGGTGCAACTGCCCAAAGCCACTACCGCAGTTAGAGCCGAGCAAGACTTGGTGCTGGAACTGGTGATTGATCGTGAATCGCGGATGTACCTAAATGGTGTGCCGCTGCTGAACAACAAACGTTCTACCATGCGTGTGGCTTTGTTAGAGGCCTCGGATGATCGCCGCGATGTGCCTTTGGTTATTCGTGCTGATGCCGATACCAAACATCAAGATGTGGTGAAAGCCATGGACGTTGCCGGTAGTCTGGGATACACCCGTTTGTCGATTGCCACCAACGAAGTGCTAGTTGACGACGACGAATAGTTACGCCGCGCAAGCCACGAGGTGCCGTGGAAAATACCGCTTAACGACGACGCTCTGGTCGTCGTTGGCTTTATCTTAGTGCTGGGATGCTATTATTTCAGTACCGCAGCCGCCTTCCCATCTTGATCGCCACCTATCATGCCAAGCAAGCCAGTTTCTCCTAGCGCTGCCGATACTCAATCACGCCAATCCAGTTGGCGCATTTACTTACGTTTGTTGCGGCAAGCCAAGGCGTATCGCTGGATTATGCTTTTGGCCATAGTGGGTATGTTGGCCGATGCTTTGGCTCAATCCACCTTTATTTACTTACTCAAGCCACTGGTTGATGATGCCTTTAGTCAACGAGAAAGTAGTGTGGCGGAGTGGTTACCGTTGGCTATTTTTGGCTTGATCTTGCTGCGTACCGTGGGTCACTTCACCGGTGTGTATAGCGTGGAGTGGACCGGGCGGCGGCTTATCGCCGATTTGCGCCAACGTTTGTTTTCCCATTATCTGCATCTGCCATTGCGTTTTTTTCAAAATCACAGCTCAGGGAATTTAATCTCGCGTATCACCTATAACACCGAGCAAGTTGCCCAGGCAGCCACGAACGGTACGATCACTCTGGTGCGCGACACACTCACCACCATCGGTTTGTTTACCGTGATGTTTATACAGAGCCCGCTGCTGACGGTCGCTTTGTTGATCATGGCACCGGTGGTAGCCATTGTGGTGCGAGTGGTGAGCCGGCGTTTTCGGCATTTAAGTCATCAAATTCAAGACACCATGGGTGAGGTAACCCAGGTGGCTGAAGAGGCTGTGAATGGCTATCAAGTGGTGAAAATTTATGGCGGCGAAACGCAGGAAAACGAGCGTTTCGCCAAGGCTAATGAAGGTAGCCGAAAACTGCAACTACGCCTTACCGCCAATCGCCTTTCTAGCTCCACAGTCATTCAATGGTGTGCGGGTTTAGCGTTGATGGCGATACTGTGGCTGGCCACCCAATCGCCTTGGGCCAGCACGATTAGCGCCGGTGTTTTTATGTCGGTGTTGTCGGCCATGATGGCAGTTATTGCACCACTCAAGCGTTTAGCCACGGTCCACGCGGTATTGCAAAAGGGTGTTGCTGCGGCCGAAAGTATTTACGATATTCTCGATTTGCCTACTGAAGATCCAGGTGGCGAGTATCGATCGCCTCGTAGCCAAGGCGATATCAAGATCGAGCAGCTGAGCTTTCACTACGAGCCTGAGGTGGCGTTGGAATCTGGCGAGCTAGAACCTGTGCCGGTGCTGCATGATGTTTCTGTACATCTAAAACCGGGTACCGTTACCGCTTTAGTGGGGCGTTCAGGCAGTGGTAAATCGACACTAGCCGCCTTACTCACGCGTTTTTATGACCCCCAGCAGGGACGTATCTTGCTAGACGACGTGGATATTCGCGATTGGCAACGCACCGCTTTGCGTGCACAAATGGCTTATGTGGGCCAAGAAGTGATGCTGTTTAACGATAGCATTCGCAATAATATCGCCTACGGTCAATCACGTGCGCTCAACGAAACGATGATCCAGGCCGCTGCGAAAGCCGCCCATGTGTTGGAGTTTACTCAACGCTTGCCTGAGCAACTCGAAACTACTGTGGGTGATCGTGGTCACCGCTTATCGGGCGGTGAGCGACAACGCCTGGCTATTGCCAGAGCCTTGCTGAAACAAGCGCCAGTGCTCATTTTAGATGAGGCCACCTCGGCCCTGGATAATGAGTCGGAAAAACTGATTCAAGATGCGCTGCAAAACCTGCTGCATGATCAAACCACGTTAGTCATTGCCCACCGTTTATCGACCGTTGAGCAGGCCGATCAGATCTTGGTGATGGATCAAGGGCGCATTGTGCAAGCGGGCCGTCATGAAGCCTTGTTGGCTGAAGGTGGTTTGTACGCGGATTTATATCATCGTCGCTTCAACGAGAGCGGGTCGTGAACGCGCTGTATCGCTATTTCATGAACTGCTGGTACGCCAGCCACTCGCCGCCTTGGTTATTGCGTTTACTGGCCCAGGCTTATGGTGCACTGCGCAATCGGGCAGCACCGCCGAGTCGGCGCCATCAATACCCGGTAACCATTATTGTTGTCGGTAATATCACCGCAGGTGGCGCCGGTAAAACGCCCACTGTCATGGCGTTGGTTCAGTTGTTATCCCAGTGGGGCTTGCGCGCAGGCGTGATTTCTCGTGGCTACGGGCGGCGCAACAAAGATCTGTTGGAAGTAAGCTCGCAATGCCCGGTGCCCGACTGTGGCGATGAGCCCGTATTGATTCATCGCGTGTGCGCTTGTCCGGTGGTGGTGGCCGATGATCGTGTGGCCGCTTTGGAACATCTGTTAAAGCACCACGAGCTGGATGTAGTTATTGCCGACGACGGCTTACAGCATCGCGCCTTACCCAGAGATCTGGAAATCTGTTTAGTCGATGGCCAGCGAGGCTTGGGGAACGGCTTACTTCTGCCCGCAGGTCCGCTGCGCGACTCACCCGAAGTACTGGCGCGAGTCGATCGCGTGCTTTACAAAGGGCGTCAACCCAAAGGCTTGCCTCTAGGCGAGGTGGTAACCGTGCAGCTGAATCAAGCGGTGCATATCGACCGTGGCGAAGCCAAACCACTCAGCCAATGGCAGGGGCAAACCGTGCAAGCAGTGGCTGGCATCGGGAATCCCGAGTCGTTTTTTTATAGCCTGGAACAAGCGGGCATCAAGCTGCAACGTCACGCATTAGCTGATCACCAAGCGTGTTCGCCGGTGCTTGCTCAACGCTGGGCACAACGCGGCCCGATTCTCATGACCGCTAAAGATGCAGTGAAATGGCCCGCAGAAGGCCGTGAAGATGCCTGGATTGTGCCCATGGTGTTCGCCTTGCCCGATTCTTTCGTGAACTGGCTGCAGGCGAAATTGCTACGAGCCCAAGAACAACGCCAGTCCGGTAACGAAACCGAACCCGCTGAACCTCTCGACACTGCCGATTTCCCCTCGTCGAGCCGTGTGGGCGAGTAGGGCAAGCGATGACTAGCAACACGGCAATCTTAAGTTCGGTAAAAGTGGTGATCCCCGCCCGCTTAGCATCAACACGGCTACCCAATAAACCTCTGGTGGAAATCGCCGGACGCAGCATGCTGGAGTGGGTCTGGCGGCGCGCCGTTGAAAGTGCGGTGGGTGAGGTGGTGATTGCCACCGATAGCGAACAGATCATGCAGCTCGCCAGCGGTTTTGGTGCCGATGCGGCATTGACTCAGCAAACCCACCTCTCTGGCACCGACCGCTGTGCTGAAGTGGCCACACAAAGAGGCTGGAGTGACGACACTTTGGTCATTAACCTGCAAGGTGATGAGCCCCAGATTCCCACGGCTTGTTTGCAGCAAATGGCCGCACTCATCAGCGAATATCCAGAGGCAGTTTGCAGTCTGTATGAACCCATTGTTGAACGTGAGGTGTTTCATGATCCCGCTGCGGTGAAGGTGGTGTGCGACCAGCGCGAGCGCGCTTTATATTTTTCACGCGCACCCATTCCTCATGATCGTGATCAGACCCAAGATGGCACCACAGCGATGTTGGGCCGACGCCATATTGGTTTGTACGCTTATTCGGTTGCGCGTTTAAGGGCATTTACCGAGCTGCCCAGCAGCCCTTATGAACAACGCGAAAAGCTGGAGCAGCTGCGTTTATTAGAGCATGGCATTCCGATTCAAATGGCGCGCTGCTGCGCTAAAGTACCTGCAGGAATTGACACCCCGGCCGACCTAGCACGTGTGCGTGCCAGTTGGCCCAAAGGATGATGATCAGGATGAAGTTATTATTTGTGTGCATGGGTAATATTTGTCGTTCGCCCACGGCAAAAGCAGTGGTCGATCGCCATATTCAGCAACAGGGTTTAAGTCAGCACATTTATACTGAATCGGCTGGCACCCATGCCTACCATGTGGGCGAGCAACCTGATCCTCGCTCGCAAGCCGCAGCGCGCAAACTGGGTATGGATATTAGCCAAGATTTGGCGCGACAACTGCTAAGCGACGATTTCCAACGCTTCGATCACATCTTGGTGATGGACGAACAAAACCTCTACAACGCCCGCCAAGTGGCGCCTACAACGGCCAGTGCGCAATTGGCCTTGATGATGAGCTATGCGCCAGATTACGGCCTGCATGAGGTGCCCGATCCTTACTATGGTGGGGAAGACGGGTTTGTGCAGGTGCTCGATATGCTGGACGTAGCCGCTCAACGTTTACTGGCAGCGTTAAAACCTCAGCTAAATTCATGAGCGGCGAGGACGACAAGCACGGCGATAAGCAGCCTGCAGAGGGCAAGGCTAAGTCTGCCAACTCCAGTTCTGAATCAGAGCATGCCAATACCGAATTCGATGGCGCAGCTCAAGCTCGTGAGCTACCCACTGGGCCCGGTGTGTATTTATTTCGTGATGTAGAAAACAAGCTGCTATATGTGGGTAAGGCGCGTAATTTGAAGCGCCGGGTGAGCAGCTATTTTGATGCGCGTGATAAGGGTATTCGCTTAAATCGCATGATCGCTCAAATTCGCAGTATCGAGGTCTCGGTAACGCGCAGCGAAGCCGAAGCCTTATTGCTGGAAAACGAATGGATTAAAACGCTGAAACCGCGTTACAACATTCGTTTACGCGACGATAAAAGCTACCCTTACATTCGTTTGACCAGTCATCAAGAATATCCGCGTGTCACCTTTTATCGTGGCGGGCGTCGCCAGCCCGGCGAATATTTTGGCCCATATGCCAGTGCTTTGGCTGTACGCGACACTATCAATTCTTTGCAACGTATTTTTCGTTTGCGTCAATGTACCGATAACATCTTTCGTAATCGCAGCCGCCCTTGTTTGCAGTATCAAATTAAGCGTTGCAGCGCGCCTTGTGTGGATTACATTGATAAAGAAGAATACAAACGCGATGTGGGCCATGCCCGATTGTTTTTGTCTGGCCGTAGCGCCGAGGCTCAGGAACACTTGGCACATTTGATGGAAGCGGCATCGAAACGCCTGGAGTTTGAACAAGCGGCGCTGTTTCGCGATCAAATCAAGACGTTAAGCCGTATCCAAACCCGTACCGCTGTGGGTGGACAAAGTGGCGACTGCGATGTGGTTGCCTTGCATATTGAAAACGGTTTGGCCGGAGTTTCTGTGCAAACGATCCGTGATGGGCGCAACCAGGGCAATCGTAATTTCTTCCCCGAGCAGGCCGAAGATATGGATCGCGCCGAAATCATGAGTGGGTTTTTAGGTCAATATTATGTGGAGCGCCCGCCACCGCCTTTAATTTTGCTGAATTTACATCCCAGCGATGAAGAATGGCTGTTGAACGCGCTCAGTGAGCAGGCCGGTAAGCAAGTGCGGTTGTTGTCGAACCCACGTGGTGAGCGTATGGAATTGCTGCGCCAAACCGAAGCTAATGCTGGTTTTGCGGTACGCCAGCGCTTAAGTGATCGCACCGGTATTGCCGAGCGGCTACAAATTCTGGCAGATTTACTGAAGCTGGATGCACCACCGGCACGTATCGAGTGCTTCGATATCAGTCATTTGTCGGGCACCGAAACGGTGGCCTCTTGTGTGGTTTGTGACGACGAAGGACTACGCCCCGATCAATACCGGCGCTTTAATATTAAAGAGATTACCGGTGGCGACGACTACGCCGCCATGCGCCAGGTGGTGAAACGGCGCTATCAACGGGTGGTGAAAGAAAAGGGCATCTTGCCCGATTTAATTGTTATTGATGGTGGTAAAGGGCAATTGGCAGCTGCTCAGGAAGTGATGGTGGAACTGGCCTTAGATCATCTGCCGATGATGGGTATTGCTAAAGGTGTAGAACGTCGACGTCAATCGGAGTTGTGGGTTTTTCCAGACGAGCGCCAGCCCATGCGCCCAGATAGCACCTCGGGGGCGGTTCACTTGTTGCAGCAATTACGTGATGAAGCCCATCGATTCGCCATCACCGGGCAGCGTAAGCGGCGTCAGAAAAGCCGGGAACACTCATCGTTGGAAGACGTACCCGGCGTTGGGCCTAAGCGTCGGCGCGAATTACTGCGCCGTTTTGGTGGTTTACAAGGCATTAAAGATGCCAAGGTCGAAGAGCTGGCGGCAGTGCCAGGCATTAACCGTGCTCTGGCAGAGCGTATTCATAATACTTTGAAAGAATAAGTTCGAAACGAGAGTAAAAGACTGCATTTTTTAATACAGAGCATTAACCAATGGCGGGTGAAACTCGCATAAAGTCTGTGTGAAGATTTATAATAGATACACTTTGATCCCCCGGAGTAATACGGTCTTGATGAACGCCAGAAACTGGACGCTAGTTGCTTTAATCGCCATTGCGATTTTCTCTCGCTTGCTGCCGCATCCGCCAAACTTTACCGCTTTGGGTGCAGCATCTTTGTTTGCCGGCGCGGTACTGGCTGATCGCCGTTTGGCTTTCATCGTACCTTTGCTGACCCTGTGGTTGAGCGATCTGGTACTCAATAATGTGGTTTACAGTCAGTATTACGAAGGTTTTGTTTGGGCCGGTGAAGGTGTCGTTTGGAGCTATTTAGCCTTCGCACTGATCGTGCTCATGGGCCGTATTGCTCAAGTTGGGCGCAGTGCCTCACGCGTTGTGGGCGGTAGTTTTGCTGCGGCCTTGCTGTTTTTCTTGGTGAGCAATTTTGGCGTGTGGATGTCGGGCACGATGTACCCGATGACGATGGAAGGCCTTATCGCTTGCTACACCGCAGCTATTCCCTTCTTTGGCTACACTGCGGCGGGTAATTTGTTCTTTGCCGTTGCTTTATTCGGTGCGATGTACTGGATGAACCAAAGCCAAATGGAATACGCCGAAGCTTAAAAAGCTTTTTAAGCGTAAATTCCCGCTATTTTTTAAAAGCCGCAGCATGTCTGCGGCTTTTTTTGTGAAAACCCAACTAAAGACCCTGTCGATCCCGCTATTTTTCTTACAAAATTCGCTTTTCCTGCTGATTTCT